>JAFLJZ010000150.1 GCA_022712775.1 Sulfurimonas sp. | reverse complement strand
GAGTTTTATGCATATGCAGAAAAACCTTCTGTTTCAGCATTATTCGTATTTTCTATATCTAAAATATCAAGAATACTTTGTACATAGTCTTCATCACTCATTGTAGCTTTGTCAATTGCTTTCATTTCACTCATCATAGCCATTCTTTCATCCATACTCATTGTACTCATTTGTTCTTTCATCACTGTTTGGTCTTGGGCTGATAAACTTTGCATTATATCTTTCATACCACCACCTTTACCCTGTCCACCACCTGAACCATCCATCTTTCTAATTTGTGCTTGTTCTGGCGAACATGCTCCATTTACACAATTCATATATTATCCTTTTGTATTTAGTTTTACTTTATGCCACACTAGTGTTTGCCACCACCACGAGATCCCTTATATTGATTCCCCGAACCTGAAGATGTTGCTGAGGTACTAGAACTTCCCTGTGAACCATATTGGTATTTATATTGTTTTTTATCTGTAGAGCCACTTCCATCTCCACTTTGAGTTTGTGTTCGTTCTCTCATTTGTTGCATTTTTGCTTCATGCTCCGCATATGTATCTTCAGCGATACATGCAGTTATCGCGAGAATTGAGATAAATATAATCTTTTTCATTGTGTCCCTTTACATTTAGATGAGGACAGTATTCCTAGGAATCGTGAAATAATTGTGAAATTATTATTGAATAAAAAGAATTTCACATAGTTTTATATCTTTTGCGATAAAATCTTTTTATGAATTTAGAGACTTACCAAAAAACGGTAGAGGAACTTAACCTTTACTCGCATCATTATTATGTTTTAGATGACCCGATAACAACTGATGAGGTATACGATAAACTTTATCATGAAGTAGTAGCCTTTGAAGAAGAAAATCCAAACGAAGTTTTAAAAAATTCTCCAACACTTAGAGTAGGTGATGTTATCCGTGATGGATTCTCAAAAGCTTCACATTTATCTCGTATGTGGTCTTTAGAAGATATTTTTGATTCTACGGGACTTGAGAAATGGCTCACAAAAACATATAAGCTTGATTCAAGCATTTCTTTTTATTGTGAGCCAAAGTTTGATGGGGCATCTTTGAACCTTATCTACGAAGGTGGAATTTTAGTGCAGGGAATCACGAGAGGTGATGGAAGTATAGGTGAGTTAATTACAGAGAATGTAAAAACTATTCGCTCGATTCCACTTACGATTACGCATAAACAACGGATTGAAATTCGTGGTGAAGTCGTTATTTTTAAAGAAGAGTTTGAAAAAATAAATGAAACTAGATTGAAAAATGATGAGGCTGTTTTTGCAAATCCTAGAAATGCAGCAGCAGGAAGTTTGCGACAGCTTGATTCTAGTGTAACAGCCGCGCGAAACTTAGTGTTTTTACCTTATGGAGTTGGTGAGAATACATTAGAGTATAAGCTTCTTAGCGATACTATGGACTATATTTATGCATTAGGTTTTAGAAAACCACCAGAGCGTGCGATATGTGAAGGTATTGATGAAATAGATTCTATTTATAAACAGATGGTTCAGGATAGAGATAGTTACTCGATGATGCTTGATGGTATGGTTATCAAAGTAAATGAGATGACGGCGCAGATAGATATGGGTTACACAGTAAAAGTACCACGCTTCTCTGTTGCATATAAATTTCCTGCGATTGAAAAGATAACTACTGTTAAAGAGATAATTCTTCAAGTTGGAAGAACTGGTGCTGTTACTCCTGTAGCTATAGTTGAGCCTACAGATATAGAAGGCGTAGTAGTAGAACGAGCTACACTTCATAACTTTGATGAGATAGATAGAAAAGATATACGTCTTGGTGATAAGGTAATCATTCTAAGAAGTGGAGATGTGATTCCAAAGATTGTTAAAGTGCTGACGCATGAGCGTGATGGAAGTGAGATTGCTGTCATACGACCTACCGAATGTCCTCGATGTTCAAGTGAACTTTTAGATGAGGGTGTTTTACTTAAATGTCAGAATCTTTCATGTGAGGCTAGGGTAGTTAACTCGATAATGTATTTTGCATCAAAGCCGTGTTTAAATATAGACGGTTTAGGTATAAAAATAGTAGAAGCACTTTTTAACTCTGGGCTTGTAAAAAATGTGCTTGACTTGTTTGATTTAACACTAGACAAACTCTTAGCACTTGAAGGTTTTAAGGAGAAGAAGTCTCAGAATCTTCTTAACTCACTAGAAAATGCAAAAGGCTCTGAGTATTGGAGATTTGTAAATGCCCTTGGAATCGAGCATATCGGAGAAGTCGCCTCAAAAACTTTGAGTGATAGCTTTGGTTTTGAGTTTGTAAGAGCTACTAAAGAGCAAATAATTGTCTGTGATGGAATCGGTGAAGAGATGGCTGAATCACTTCTAGAATTTGTACGTGTAAATGCTGAGACTATAGCAAGATTGCAAGTTATTTTACAGCCACTTGAGCCAGTACAACGTGAGGAAGCTAAAGACAACCCTTTTAAAGCAAAGGTAGTTGTCTTAACTGGAAGTATGAGTCAGTCACGGGGTGTTATTAAAGAGATGTTAGAATCTTTAGGAGCTAAGGTTTCTGGTTCAGTTTCGAAAAAAACAGATTTTTTAATTTACGGAGAAGATGCTGGAAGTAAATACGATAAGGCAGAAAATTTAGGTGTAAAAACTTTAACAGAAGATGAAATGAGGGGAATGTTATGATTCAATGTAAAGAGAGTGAAGAGAATAAAGAAGTTAGAGAAGATGTAGAAGAAGATTTTGATTACATGAACGAAGAGCCACTTGAGGTTGAGAAAAACTCTTACGAAGATGAAGAGCCAGATTACTGTGACTAGACTTGATAACTATCTTGTAGAAAAGAAATTTACAGACAGTAGAAATAAAGCACAAGCGCTTATAAAAAATTCCCTTGTATCTGTAAATGAAAAAATCATTAAAAAAAGTGCATTTAAAGTAGAAGATACTGATGAGGTAAGTGTAGCAGAGCATGATAATTATGTATCGCGTTCCGCACATAAACTCAAATATTTCTTAGAAGAGTTAGAATTGAATCTTCTAGGGGCTACTTGTCTTGATATTGGGTCTTCCACAGGAGGGTTTACACAAGTTTTGTTAGAAAATTGTGTGAGAGAGGTAGATGCAGTTGATGTAGGTAAAGAACAATTACACAAGAGCTTAAAAGAAGATAGTCGTGTGCATTCCTATGAGAGTTGTGATATTAGAAAGTTTGAGACACAAAAAAAGTATGATTTAGTTGTGAGTGATGTTTCTTTTATATCACTTTTACATATTCTCTATGATGTAGAGCGACTAGCACAGGAAAAGATAATACTACTTTTTAAACCACAGTTCGAAGTAGGGCGAGAAGCTAAGAGAGATAATCATGGAGTTGTCTTGGATGAAAAAGCTATAGAATTAGCGATGCAAAAATTTGAAGATGCTTGTGATTCTTTAGGGTGGAATCTAATTCAAAAATCTCCTTCTAAACTTACGGGAAAAGAGGGAAATTTGGAGTATTGTTATTATTTTCAAAAGGATGTGACATAGTATGATTCCATTTAACTATTTAGGTTTTTTCTTTAAACATTTTGGTTCATTTATATACCCTAAAAAAGTTGTTGAAGAGTTATGTACTTTTATAGAGCCTTTAGCGGAACAGTCATCTGTCTTGGATATTGGTTCTGGAACGGGGATGATGAGTGAGTTTGCTTATAAATGCAATCCAAATTTAAAACTTGTTGCTGTTGACCCATCTCCTGGCATGGTGAAATATGCACCAGATTATTTAGAAACACATATTGGTACAGCAGAATCATTACCCTTTGAAAATGATAGTTTTGATCTTGTTATGATGGGTGAAGCTTTGCACCATTTTTCTGATGTTGAAGTAGCACTTGGAGAGGTTAAAAGAGTACTCAAAAAGAAAGGTAGGCTTTTTATTTATGACTTTGATAAAAGTACATTTCGAGGGAATGCTTTATTCCTTGGAGAAAAATTTTTAGGTGAACCTGGGAACTTTTATGCGCCAAAAGAATTAAGAGAACTGCTTAAGAAGTATGGTTTTTCAGTAAGCATTCACAATTATCAATGGCGATATACAGTGAGTGCTTCTTTATAAATGTAACACTATTTATGGCAATTATTTTTACCCCATTCTTGTAAGTTGTTATAAGTTACGTTATCATCTTTAATAATGGCTGAGTAAGGGATACTTACACTATAACTCCCTTTAAACTTTTCATTTGTATGTATTATGTTCATTTCAAATTCTTTGTCACATTGCGCTTTACTTAGTCCAAACGTTGCATAGCATAGGCTAAGTGCATTACAAGATGGTGTCATTAAATCTTTATCTCGCTCTGCAAATGAAAAAGTTTTTTTTGTTAAATCGCAACCATTTACCTGTGGTTTTGCACACTCTTCACCTGATACATAAGGTACTTTCCAGTACTGTGCAGCTCCTCTTTCTTTACATTCAAATTTTTTGAGTACAAAATGTTTATCAATAAACTTTACTTTAGTGTCTTGCTTATCAGGACTTACTATCTTGTCTGGACAACTCCCTGCAATAGCGTTTGTTGATGTTAAGAGCAAAAATAATACGAATACGAGTAGTTTTTTCATTTATGAATCCTTTTTATATATAGCTATTATTAAGTTTATTATTTTCTAACTTACTTAGAGGTTAATATAAAGATGAATCGGCTATAATTCGTGTTATGAAAAAATTAATTAGAAATATATTTATAATCGTAGCAATAGTTTTTGTAGGTAATCCACTTTATGCAGAATCAGGACATAACCATAGTCATGAACACGGAGATAAGTACATAGATAGTCATGCCCATGATGAACTTTATGTAGAATCTGTTAAAAAACATTCTACAGTATGTTTTCATGAAAAAGAACTTCCAAAAAGAAAAATACAAAGAATCGCAAGGGTGAAAATTTGGGAGTTAGCTTTTATAAAAAAAATTCCTGAACTTTGGTTAGATAGTCCTATTGTGGCTACAGATAAAAAAAAGTTTAAATATGATGTAGAATGGGTAATACAATTTAAAAATAAAGATATTAAGGATGAAAAAAAGCAAATCATTTATGTTTTTGTTGATTTTTATGGTCAAGTAACAGGTGCAAATTACATTGGTGAATAGTTTAAAGAATACAACTGCAATTGCAATAGGTGGATTTGATGGTATGCATATTGGGCACCAACACCTTTTTTCAGAACTTGGAAAAAATGGATGTATTGTAGTTATAGAAACTGGATATGCAAACCTTACACCAAAAAAAGAGAGAGAAAACTTTTCACATCATCCTATAGTATATTTTGAATTAGATGATATTCGAAATTTAGATGGCAAAGGGTTTGTAAATCTTTTAGAAGAAAAATTTCCATCTTTAAAAAAAATAGTTGTTGGTTATGATTTTCATTTTGGTAAGAATAGAAAATGTTCTTTTGACGATTTAAAAGATATATTTGATGGAGAAGTTCTTGTAGTTGATGAAGTTTCACAACATGGTGATTCTGTACATTCACATAAGATACGACAAAAATTAACTATTGGTGATATTAAAGGTGCAAATGCATTTTTGGCACATAACTATACAGTAAATGGTAATCATGTTTTTGGTCAAGGTATCGGAAAAAAAGAGTTAGTTGCTACGATTAACATAGAAACTGAGGGTTATTTGATTCCTAAAGAGGGAGTGTATGCAACACTCACTAGAATCGATGATGAAGAACATTACCATCCATCTGTTTC
>JAFLJZ010000149.1 GCA_022712775.1 Sulfurimonas sp. | reverse complement strand
TGGATTTTCTACTTATGAGAATGCGCTTATCTACATCATATTTAAAGAGGGAACAGACCTTTACTGGGCGAGAACTCGTGTCCTTGAGCAGTTAGCTTCGATTCAGTCCTCACTACCTGATTCTATGGAGGTTGCACTAGGTCCTGATGCATCTGGAGTTGGTTGGGTCTATGAGTATGCACTTACATCTAAAACAAAAAACCTAAGTGAGCTTCGTTCATTACAAGATTATTACTACAAATACGCTCTTTTGGGTGTTGATGGTGTAAGTGAAGTAGCATCTATTGGGGGTTTTGTTCCAACCTATCAGGTAAGTGTTAAAAATGACACGCTTGTCCGCTATAACTTAAGTATTCAAGACATAGCTAAAACACTTAAAAACAATAACAATGATACAGGTGGACGAATTGTCATTCAAAATGGATATGAGTGGATGGTTCAAGCCAAGGGTTATGTAAAAAACCTTGATGATATTCGTAATCTTAGAGTAACTACAAAAGCAAATACTCCTGTAACTATCGGCGATATTGCTAGAGTTGAACTCGTTCCGGGTGCTCGTCGTGGTATGGCTGACTTAAATGGTGAGGGTGAGGTTGTTGGTGGAATCGTGATGGTACGTTACGGTGAAGATGTATACAGCACCATCAAAAGAATAGAAAAGAAAATGGAAGAACTAAAGGTTGAAGGTGTTGAAGTTGTTGAAACCTATAACCGTTCTGAGTTAATCGAAAAAGCGGTAGATACACTTAAGTTTACACTTATCGAAGAAAGTATTATTGTCATCATCATTATTGCTTTATTTTTAATGCACTTTCGCTCTTCACTTATCGTCGTTATTATTTTACCGCTGACTATTGGTACTACATTTTTACTTATGAAGTTTTTTGGAATAGATTCTAATATTATGAGCTTAGGTGGAATCGCGATTGCTATTGGAACCATGGTTGATGCAACAATTGTGATGATAGAAAATGCACACAAAAGTATTATAAAACTTGAAGAAAAGCTAGGACGCTCCTTAACAAAGAAAGAAAGATTTACAACAATTGCTGATTCTGCAAAAGTAGTAGGTCGACCAATATTTTTTGCACTCGCCCTTGTTGTAGTTTCCTTTTTACCAATTTTTGCACTCTCTGGGCAAGAAGGACTTTTATTTACACCTCTTGCATTTACAAAAACATTTGCGATGATAGCAGGGGCTATTCTTTCTATTACTCTTGTTCCTATTTTAATGCTTTATTTTGTAACAGGAAAGATTCACTCGGAATCTAAAAACCCACTCAACAGGTTTTTTATCTGGCTGTATTCTCCTGTTATCGTCTACGGTTTAAAAATTAAATACCTCATTATGATTGCGGCGATTGCATCGCTTGGTTTTATGGTTCCGGTATATAATGGGCTAAAATGGGAGTTTATGCCTCCACTGAATGAGCAAACAGTAATGTACATGCCTGTTACTCCTTATGGAATCTCTGTCGATCAAAGCAAGATATTAACGCAAAAAACAGATGCTATTATAAAATCATTCCCTGAGGTACAAACTGTATTTGGAAAAGGTGGACGAGCAAACTCTGCGACAGACCCAGCTCCACTAGGTATGATTGAAACTATCATAACCTTTAAACCAAAAGAAGAATGGCGAGAGGGAATGACACATAAAAAATTAATGGATGAGATGGAAGAAGCTCTGCAAGTTCCAGGTCTTATAAACTCTTGGACTTATCCGATTCGGGGTCGTATAGATATGCTTTTAAGTGGAATCCGTACACCTCTTGGAATTAAACTTTATGGTAAAGATGCAGCAGGCTTACAAAAATACGGACTAGAGATAGAATCAGCTCTTCGTAAATATGATAAAACTTTATCAGTTTTTGCAGACCAAGCTAGTGCTGGTTATTATCTCGACATAAATATAGATGAAGAAAAAATCGCTAGATTTGGGATTAGTAAAAACTATCTTTTAGAATATGTTTCTTCGGCTGTAGGTGGAATGAAAATATCTACGATGTACAAAGGAATCGAGCGTTACCCTATCGCACTTCGCTTTGAAGAAGAAGAAAGAAGAAGTATTGGTTCTATTAAAAATATTATGATAAAAACTAAACTTGGATTTGTTCCACTTTCTACTTTTGGGGATATTACATATAGAGAAAGTGCTTCTGTTATAAAAAGTGAAATGGCTTCACCTGTAACATTTGTTTATATCACGCCAAAGATAGGAATCTCTGCTACGGAGTACAAAGAAGAAGCAAAAGAGTTACTAAAAAGCATAGACTTACCATCTGGATACTACATAGAATGGGCAGGACAAAGCGAGTACCTTGATTCTGCAATGCAAAAAATCGTTTGGATAGTGCCTGCTGTACTTATTGTAATTCTTATGCTCATCTATTTTGCACTTAAAGAAATTGTCCCTACACTTATAGTATTTTTCACGCTCCCTTTTGCTTTGCTTGGTGGTTTAATGTACATAGATATACTTAACTTTAACATGTCTATAGCGGTAGTTGTTGGTTTCCTAGCCTTGCTTGGAATCGCAGCTGAAACCGCCATAATTATGATTGTTTATTTACAAGAAGCAGTCAATGAAGCAAAAGAAAAATGGGGAGAAAAATTTGGTAAAAAAGAATTGACAAATGCTATTTATGAGGGTGCAGTTTCACGATTAAGACCAAAACTTATGACAGTCTTTTCAATCCTTGCCGGACTCCTGCCTATTATGTTCTCAGATGGAGTAGGAAGCGAAGTAATGCAAAGAATCGCTGCTCCTATGATTGGTGGAGTTGTTAGTTCTGCAGTGCTAAGTTTGATAATTATTCCTATTTTATTTGATACTTATGTACGAAGAGGGTTAAAAAGTAACACTTCGTAGATTTATTCTTAAGATTACCCCCCCCCCATAATTAAAAACATAATTTAAGCTAAAATTAATCCTATATTAACATAGGATTTAAGTTATGCGTGAGTATGTTTTAAAGAGTGATGATTTTTTAGTATCGCAAACCGATGACAAGGGAAAAATCATCTTTGCTAATGATGATTTTTGTAAAATAGCAGGTTATTCTCTTAATGAATTAGTTGGACAACCACATAGTATAGTTCGTCATAAAGATATGCCTAAAATAGCTTTTCAAAATTTATGGGACACTATAAATAAAGGAAATGTTTGGAGTGGTTATGTAAAAAATACCACTAAAGATGGTGGTCACTACTGGGTATATTCTACTGTTTATCCTATACAGGACCCACAGAGTAATAAAAAAACGTTTCTCTCTTGTAGAAGAAAACCTTCCCCTCAAGAGATACAAGATGCACAATCACTATATAAAACACTTAGGTAGTATACATAGATGAATAAATTATCTCGACGCGGTTTAACCGTACAAAAAAATATTATTTTAGGCCTTTCGTTTGCTCTTTTAGTAGCTTCACCATTGCTTACTGATTCAACTACAATACAAACAGTACTTACTCTAGTCGTTGCCCTAATAGTTTTAGGTATACAAAATTTTTCTTCTGACTCTAGTTTTGATTTAAGTTTAATATCTAAGATGGAGGAACTCCTAAGTTTTAAAAGAAATAAAATAACTTTAAATGAAGCACCAAGTAATGAGATTGAAGCATCCCTAAATCATTTAATTTCTGTATATGAAGATATTGTTCGTACAGATACAAGAGTAGCTGGGGAAATGGTCCTAGTTGCAGATAAAGTTTCAAAAGGTCATTACTCATGTAGAGTAGTAGCTGATACACAGACACCTTATGTACATATACTTAGAAATAGTATGAACAATATGCTCAATTCTTCAGAAAGTAATTTAGATAATGCTATTACTACACTTAAAAGCTTTACTGAGGGTTCGTTTAAAACAAGGAGTACTGTAAATGTTGAAGCAAAAATGGCTGATTTACTTAACAATATAAATACCCTTGGTCAATCATTAGAAGATATGAAACAACAAAATGAAGATTCTAATCAGCAAATTATAGAATCTTCAAAAACTCTAAACTCTACAATTGAGAATATGACTAACTCAACAATCATTGATTTTAAAGATATGATAAATGATATTGTTGCAAGAATTCATGATGTATCTCAAAGAGAAAATGAGATGGTTGATAATCTTCAATCACTTGTGCATAATGCAAATGAAACAAAAGAGATTCTATCCACAATAGGCGACATTGCAGAACAAACTAATCTTCTCGCTTTAAACGCAGCTATAGAAGCGGCTCGTGCTGGTGAGCATGGACGGGGATTTGCTGTTGTTGCTGATGAAGTTAGAAAATTAGCTGAGCGTACACAAAAAAGTTTATCTGAAAGTACTGCAACTACAAATGTTTTAATTCAGTCTATCTCAGATAGTTCAGATGCGTTAAATAAAAATGCTCAAGAGGTAAATGATATATCTGATGCGGTTGGTGATGTTAGTGTAAAAATGGATGAGATAATTGTTACTTTAAATGAGTTATCAGACTAGAAAGTAGCGGGGGAGAAGGCTGAAAGTATTGATTTTGAAGCACTTGCTCGAAATAACTAAATTTTAACCACACAGTTTCTTCCATTATGTTTAGCCTTATACATTGCTTCATCTACTCTTTTAAAAAGTGTTTGAGAAGTGTCACCTTTTTGAAGAGAACTCATCCCAATACTTACTGTAATCTTACCTACCGTTTCAAAGCTATTGTTTTCAATAGCTTTTCGAATTTTATTTGCAAATCCATACACCGATTCCGTACTGTCATTTGAGACAATAATTGTAAATTCTTCTCCACCAATTCTTGAAACGATATCACTCTTTCTTGTGTTTTCCCTTAGAACATTTGCAAATGTTTTTAAAACTTTATCACCGACTAAATGTCCATAAGTATCGTTAACATCTTTAAATAAGTCTATATCTATCATCAACAAAGATAAATTGTATTGATACCTCTTGGCTGAATAAATCTCTGTTTCTAAAATTTCATCATAGTATTTTTTGTTATATACCTGTGTCAAATAATCAATAAGGCTTATTTGCTCTATATACTTTTGGCAAGATATATCTTGTCGTATCGAGTTGTATCCTATAACTTTTCCATTATAATTAAACTCCGGAGATATAGTCACTTGTACCCAATAAAACCCGCCATTTTTCTTGAGGTTTTTAATCTCTCCATGCCATTGTTTTGCACTTTGAATAGTTTTCCAGATCTCTTTATAAACTGAAGCGGGTATATCAGGGTGGCGTACAATATTATGTGCTTTTCCGATAAGTTCTTCTTTTGTATACTCTGAAATATCACAAAATGCTTGACTGACGTAAGTGATAATTCCTTTAAGATCTGTTTCAGAAGCAATAACACTTTCATCATATGCGTGGAGTAAATACGCTGAAGCCTTTTTTTGTAGTATATTTTGAAGATAGATATTTATCTTGTGCCGTATAACATCATCTTGAATCGGCTTGATTAAATAATCCATTAAACTAAAGTTAACTTTACTATTCATAAGATCAGAAAGGTTATTTTGATCTATTAAAAATAATATAGAAATCTCTTTATCTAAAATAATTTTTGAAGACTTACATGTATTAATATCCATACCATCAACATCAAATACAACTAAATCAATATACTCGTGCGTAAGCACTTTTGAAATATTTTCATGCGTATTCTTACTAACGCTAAATGACAAATCTTTATGAGTTTTAGAAGTAATAGAGTTCTCTATAAGAGATATTATTTTAGAATCATCACTTACTAATAAAATGGATATATTATCTTTATTCATGTCAAAATTATACTATTTACTTATAGTTAATTAGCTTAAATATCTATATAGTTTTTATAGCTAATACCTTCTTAATTTCTTCTGCCACTCTAAAAGAATTCGCATAAATTGTCCAAGTATAAGGAACGCTTCCCCCTGTTGGCATAAATGAGGCATCTGTTACATAAAGATTTTCTAGTTCATGTGCTTTACAGTTTTTGTCTAAAACAGATGTTTTTGAATTATTACCAAATCTACATCCACCAGCTACAAGGTTAGGTGGAGGTGCTGCTGAAATGTTGTAAGAAACATCTTTTGCCCCCATCTCTTTTAATACATTTACAGCTTTTTTTGCTAAATATACACCTACTTCTAAGTCCTGAGGATGTCCCCATAAGTTTATAACGCCTACTGGCATTGCA
>JAFLJZ010000262.1 GCA_022712775.1 Sulfurimonas sp. | reverse complement strand
TCCTCATTCTTTCTTTCATTAGCAAACGTATCAAAAAATCCAGCTTCTACGCATCCCATACAGCCGTGTCCGGCTTGGATTGGCCAGCTTGTTCCTGCGTTGAACTTCATAGTTGGGCAGTTTGCATTTGTGTATGGACCCTTACATCCCATCTCAAAAAGACAGTATCCTTTTTTAGCTCCATCATCACCCCATTCTTGGACAAATTCACCTAACTCGTAGTGACCTCGTCGCTCACAGTTGTCGTGAATTCTTCCCTCGTATGCCCATAGTGGACGGTTAAATTTATCAAGAGGTGGTAGTTCTTCAAACATGATGTACGAGAGCAGAGTTCCTACTATATTTGTCGGGTTTGTTGGACAACCTGGAATGTTTATGATGTCATCTCTATTTAGTGCCTCGCTTACCCCCACTGCACCCGTAGGATTTGGGGCAGCTGCGACAACTCCACCATCTAAGGCACAAGAGCCAACTGCAATAACTAGAGCTGCATCTTTTGCACATTTTTTAAGGAGTTCGATTCCAGTCTCACCCTTTGGTCCAATTCTAAGATATTTTCCATCCATAGCCATTGGGATTGCACCCTCAACTATTAAGATGTATTCTCCCTTTTGATTTTTTATGATATCTTCTAAAATCGTCTCACTCTGATCACCACTCGCACTCATAAGTAACTCATGATAATCAAGTGAGATATAATCAAAAATCAAATCTTCTATAGCTGGGTTCGTTGACTTTATAAAAGCTTCTGAATTTCCACTACAATCAGCTAACTCCAACCAGATTATGGGAACCTTATTAAGAGAACAAACCGCACCCTCAACAACCTGTTCAAAACTTGGATGGAGTTGCATATCTGCCGTGACCATTGATACCCAGCTATTTACTTCAGACTTTGCGATATCTAAAGATTCCATTGCCGCTTCTAGGTTGTCCGCAGTTAACTCATTTCTAGGATTGAGTGTGTTAAATTTATCTAAACGCTTTTGGATTTTTGCTATCTCTTTTTCTCTTTTTAAATCCTCGGGAGTGTTTCGTTCTATATTTGGGTCTATAAGGTGTTGGGAATCTTTTATAATGTCATCAACTATAATCTTACATCTGCCACATACCCGGCCAGCCTGAGAAAAGTCTGCAAGCTCTGCAAATGATGAGATTCCTGTCTTAGTAACTATATCTACTAAATCCTCTTCATACACATGCTCACAACTACAAATCAGCCTACCTCTCTCGCCGATAAGTCTATTTTCATAAAGATAATTTATATCTACTTTTTCTTCTGTTTTTATCAGCGTTTCTATATAACTAACATCTACATTTGAATTAACACCTATAAATCTTGTGAGTTTCTCACCATCTATAAAATACTCATCAATCCTCTTATCTTTTTTTGAAGTGATAATAACCTTTTCATATTCCTTTGTAAATTTTGGAGAATTCACTTCTGTGAGTTCAAACTCTCCAACTTTGAGCATATCTATACTAACTTCTAAGTCAAACTTTTTTGGCTCTATTTGTAAAATATGAGAGATAGCACAATCAGCTTGAGTGGTACACTCTTTAACATGTCCAGCTACATATCCAAAAGTCTCTACCTCTGCACACTCACCAACTGCATAGATGTTTTCATCCTCACTCTGCATATAAAGGTTTGTTAGAATCCCTTTCTTACACTTTAGCACTTCTCTAAAATTTTCTATGTTAGGTTTAATCCCTATTCCAAAAATAAGAAAAGGATTTTTAATACTAAGTTTCTTTGTTTTTAGAAAGATTATCTCTCTATTTTCAATGAACTTATCAACTATCTCATCCTCGTAAGATATTCTTATTTTTCCATTCCCTGTGTAACACTCTTCTATAATTTTTATAGATTCTATCCCTAAATACTTATTATAAAGTTGTTTACTTCGAACTAAAAGAGTGATGTTTTTTATATTTGGCATCTCGTTAAGTGTTTCTAGAATCTCTAGCCCTATTGGTCCACTTCCAACTACTACAACCTCTCTTCCTTTAATCCCACTTTTAATAATCTCACAATCATCTGCTGAGCGAAAAACAGAGGTGTTTGAAATATTCTTGATATTAAAAAGAGAGATAGGAACAGAACCAGTAGCTATAATGAGTTTGTCATAACCAAACATAGAACCTTCAGAATACACACGCTTTGATTCTTTGTCTATTGTCTTTATTTTTTGGTTTAATTCAAGTTTTACAGTGGGGTCAAGAGGAAGAGCAATTCTTTGATGATCCTCTGAACCATCAAGCAAGCGGCAAAGATGGATTCTGTCATAAGGAGGATATGCCTCATCACCTAGAATCATCACATCTAGTGAACTATCTTGCTTTTTAAGATTGTTTGCTAAGTATACAGCGGCTATGCCACCACCAACAATTACGACTCTCATATGCAACCTTTTTCAACTACGAATGAGAATTATGACACAAACTCTATTAAACTTCAACAGAGGATTAAATATTGTTAGTTATGAAATTATATTTTCTTTACTACGATACAATTACACATATTATTATAAAAAAGG
>JAFLJZ010000148.1 GCA_022712775.1 Sulfurimonas sp. | reverse complement strand
ACATTGAAGACTATGTGGGTTTTTTCACTAAAATTCTTTTTGGTTTTGGTCTTGCTTTTGAGCTTCCTGTTTTTGCATACTTTCTTGCACTTTTAGGTTTAGTTGACGACAGACAAATGATTGCATTTTTTAAATATGCCGTAGTTCTTATTTTCATGGTTGCTGCACTTTTAACACCTCCAGATGTGCTTACTCAGCTTCTTATGGCTGGTCCACTAATAATCCTTTATGGTTTCTCGATTCTAATCGTTAAAGCAGTTAACCCTGCTGAACCAGAGGATGAGGAAGAAGATGAAGTTCAAGGCGAAGAAGATAATCGAAGTTTAACTGAGATGATGGGACTAGACGAACTAAATCAAGACAAAACAGAAAAATAAAGTGTCAAATAAAGAACTACTTACTTCTAGCTATGATTTCGTCTTACCCGATGAACTTATAGCAACCCATCCAGCAAGTCCTAGAGATTCTGCGAAACTTTTAGTTTACAACCGCGAAACAAAAAAAATAACACATACAATATTTAACAAATTTGAAGATTTTATTCCTGCGAATTGTGCACTTATTTTTAATGATACAAAGGTAATAAAAGCAAGACTTTTTGGTAATAAACCTAGTGGTGCAAATATCGAACTTCTCATCAATAGAACACTTGATGCCCACGATGTAAATGTATATATTCGTGGAAAAGTAAAACCAGATACGAAAATTATTTTTACTGATAACTTTTATGCAAAAGTCGTCGAGCTTAATGATGATGGAAGTAGAATCGTAAACTTCTATAGTTCTACTTCTAAGTTACGCTTTGAAGAGATCTTACCTATCATCGATGAAATTGGTCATGTACCACTTCCTCCTTACATTCAAAGAGAAGATACTGTAGAAGATGAAAATGAATACCAAAGTGTCTTTGCCAAAGAAGAAGGTGCAGTAGCAGCACCAACAGCTTCACTTCACTTTACTCCAGAACAACATGAAAGAATTTGTAAAAATTTTGAGCATGCCTATGTAACACTTCATGTAGGTAGTGGAACTTTTAAACCTGTTGATTCTACTATTATTACTGAACATCCTATGCACTCGGAATATTACAACATATCAAACAAAGCAAAAGATATTTTAGATTCTACCCTAGCTGTTTTAAGTATAGGAACAACATCAACAAGAACTATAGAATTTTATGAAAAACATGGAAAAATTCAAAGAGGTGAGGCAAATTTATTTTTACACCCAAAAAATAAGCCTAGTAGAGTAAATCACCTGCTTACAAATTTTCACCTACCAAAATCAACACTCTTAATGCTTGTAGCTTCTTTTGTTGGATTAGATGTTGCACAAGAACTTTATGCTGAAGCTATTAAAGAAAAATATCGCTTTTACTCTTACGGCGATGCGATGCTTATTTTATAACGCCAAAGGAAGTAATTCCTTTGACTACGTTAACACTAGGTTTTCTTCAGCAGAAAGCTCACGTACCCTTGGTACTCTTTTTTAATTATTTAACTATTACTTTTCCATTTAGTATTTCTATCTCACCATTTAATTCAGCTTCAAAAACTCTTTGGGGAAACTTTAATAATACTTCATCATAACTAGAGTTTGTTTTACAAAATTCCAAAAAATCATCAAGCTGTGCTTCTATAATACTTTCATCACCTTGAGCAAACTGTGCTACAAAAGCATCTATATCATAAATACATTTTGCCTTTGATGATTCTAGTAAGTCATTTGTGGCTTCACTTTCTCCTAACCTCTGAGGAAGTACAAAAATCTCTTTTCCCATCTCTAAAGCATACTCCACACTTCGCATACTTCCACTTTTTAAATCAGCCTCACATACAACTAGAACATCACCAAGCGCTACAACTAATTCATTTCTCGTAACAAATGTCCAAGGTCTACTTTTAAAACCCTCTTCAAACTGACTTAACAGCAAGCCATCTTTTTCTATATTCGATAAAAGATTTTTATTTACTGTTGGGTACTTTATATCTATACCACAAGGAAGAACAGCTATAGTGTTTTTACTTCCTGCTCCAGAATGTGCGACGGCATCTACACCCATAGCTCCACCACTCACTATACAAATATTATGCTTGGCTAATTTCGATGCTAATTTGTGTGTGAATTCTCTTGTATATTTTGAAGGTTTTCTCGTTCCAACAATGGAAATTTTTATTCTTTTTAAAAGTTCGATATTTCCACTATATGAAAGCGTTGGGGGATACTTTTTCATACAAGAGAGTTCTGTAATTCGCTTTTGTACTTGAGGCAATTAATATACCTTGTTTATTAAAACTAGTTCTATATCTTTAAATAATTTTTTTGATTCATGAATGGCTAGAATCGTATTTGCATGAGGATGTCCTATCGCAATAGCAACACCTTCATTCTTAGCAATTTGAATCGCTTTTTTAATCTGTTCTTTAATATATGGCTTATCCATATGATGATCTAAAAATACATCTCTCGCTACATACTTTAAACCAAAGTTTTTCATCACCATTGGCACCTTTGTCTTAGCCGTTGTTCTACTATCTATAAAGCTAATATTATTGGTATTAAGTGCCACAATGAGTCTATTCATCGCTGTTTCATTTGCTGTGTACTTGCTTCCAGTATGGTTATTTATATATCTTACATGAGGAAATAGTGTCTTAATTTTTTCCACTCTTTGTGATATTTTTTGTTGTGAATCATTTATTCGTAATGTATTTGGCTCTTCTGCATTAAAATTTTGTGCTTCCATCGGTAGATGCACCATATAAAAGCTTTCATTTGACGCTAATTTTGCAGAATGAGGACGTGCTGGACTTGGTGGTAAAAAAGACATTGTAATGTTGAGTCCTAAACTTTTTATTGCATTCACTTGTGACTTGACAGAGACATCATCCATAATGATTGCTAACCTTGGTTTACTCGCACGTATAACTTTTCTTTCTCTTACTACACGTGATGGAGGCTTGGCTAAAATACTAGAATCATACTCATGTGAAGCACCGGCATATTTTTTTACTTGTAAAGTTTCTTTTACTGATGTTAACGCGAGTTCTTTCTTTTTAGGTTCTTCTTTTGGAAACTCTTTTTCTGCATTTATCTCTTTTTTTAGTACTTTCTTCAATCTTTCTTGAACACTCTCTTGAACATCTTGTATTTGTATTTTCTTTAAAAAACTTAGCTTTCTCTGCTCTTTATTTCTTTCTTTTTTTACTATATCTTTTTTAGCATTTTCGTATCCAAAATAATAACCGACTGCCAAAGCACTCATAATTAAAGCAATCGTTGCTAAAATCCAAGCTATAGTTTTTAATATATTTGATTTATTTTTAGCATGAGACTTTTTTCTTTTTGACAACGTATCACCCTTATAATTTTAATAGTATGACACTATATCAAAAAAGTGTAAAATATTTAATTGTATTGCAAATTGCCTGATTTATATCATTATTATTTTGTTACATCACCAAGAATAGCTTCAAAATCAGTTTGTGCTTTGTTAAGAGCGTTAATAGAATCTTTATCAGTAATCACGGCACTACTCATCCAGTTATATACAGCCGTAAAGCCCATAACAATTTTTGCTTCACCTTTTTTCTTGTACATCATTGTAGTACATGGAGCAAATGCAGCAGCTTCAGGTCTTACTTTTGATACAGATACAATAACATCTATTTTACAAATTGAGTATGTTGCATAAAAATCATAAGGACTATCATCTCCAAACTCATCACTTAAATCAAAATAACTCGGCATTACAAAACCAGCTGCATCAAATTGATCTTCAAAGTTTTCTTCTAAGTTTTCTTTTGCCTCTTCCCAATCAGCGTCTCCGATATCAAGCTCATATTTTGTTATTTGAACACGATCATCTTTAAGACTAGCATCATTATATGTATGCTTCACATTTGGGATTAACGTAGTAATCACCTTGTCAATCTCTGCTTCTAAACTTTTTAAAAGTACTCCGCCGGAACCTAACATTTTAGTTTGTTTAGCAGCACTTACCACAGATATATGTAAGTCTGTCTCGTTTTCTTTTTGAAAAACAGCAAGTCCCATAGGTAGAAAAACTCCAGCATCAGCATATTTTTTAACTAAATTTATAGATATATTTGGATGATAAATAGAAATAGCATTGTAGACTTTAAATCCACTTTTAATATCTCTTTTTGTTAGTCCACCATGAATATCTGAGTTAATACCTATAGTAAAACCAGCTTGCGTGAATGCATCTTCTATCATTTTTGGTGTAATTTTTCCATCTGTATTATCTACTGTGTATATATGTAAATCACCTTTTACATTGTTTGTGCTGCTTGAACACCCTGCCATCATCATCGCTGTTATGATTGCTATGTATATAACAATTTTTTTCATTATTCTACCTCTTCATAGTATTAATTTTATTTATATTCCATAAAGTATACAACAACTTTTCTTTTTTTTAAGCAGAATTTGTATATAATCGCGAGTTCCTTTCTCTTTGTATCATTTTTATGATGATATATTTCAGAATATCCGAAAGGGAAACATACGCTCTTTTACGAGCAAATACCAAAGGGAGAATATACTCTATGAGAAAATACGAAAACTTAGTTATCGTTAAACCAACATTAACAGCAGAAGAGATCCAAGCTAGCGTTAAAACGATCGAAGAAGTAATCACTTCAAACGGTGGTGAAATCGCTATTACAGACGCAATGGGAATGAGAAAACTAGCATACCCAATTGATAAAAATGAGCGTGGATATTTCCATGTTATCTATTATACAATTGCTCCAGCAGCAATCAATGAAATTGAAAGACGTT
>JAFLJZ010000147.1 GCA_022712775.1 Sulfurimonas sp. | reverse complement strand
GGAATCAATGATATGATGGAAAATCCGAATATCGGAATGTTGTTTATAGATTTTAATACAGGCGAGCGTTATAAAGTAAATGGTGTTGCCACTATAATTGACAAGACAGAAGATATAAGTGAGTATTTAGATTATGTAGGGTTTGATTACCCACCAAGAGTTATTAAGGTTGCTGTTACATATGCTTTAGGAAACTGTTCTAAACACATAGATAATGTTCGTAAGGAGATTGTTGAGTATGAAGAGAATTGGGAATCACCATGTGGTACAAAAGAAGATGAAAAAGGAAAAGATATGAAATTTGGATTAAAAAGTGTAGTAATTTTAAGCAGTGTGGTTCTGTTTTCAAGTGCGTTATTTGGAGATGGTTTTACTCTTAAAAGTGACGAGATGATAGGGCAAATCAGTAAGAATCAGGTTTTTAATGGGTTTGGTTGTACTGGAAAAAATATTTCACCAGAGTTAAGTTGGGAAAATGCACCCAAGGGAACAAAGAGTTTTGCGATAACTGTGTATGATCCTGATGCTCCAACAGGAAGTGGATGGTGGCATTGGATGGTTTTTAACATACCAAAAGAGACAAAAGAAATCTCTACAAATGCGAGCGAATTAAAACTTTTACCTGCTGGAAGTGTTCAAAGTAAAACAGATTTTGGTACAAGTAGTTTTGGAGGTGCTTGTCCACCAAAAGGAGATAAGGCACATAGTTATATTACTACGATTTATGCACTCAATGTAGAAAAATTAGACTTAAACAAAGATTCTAATCCTGCATTAGTAGGGTATATGTTAAATGTTCATACGATTGAGAAAAGCTCTGTTATGGCTTACTATAAGCGTTAATATCTTGCATTTTAAAAACTTCATATGCCACTTCTTCATAAGGGTGTGATTCTAGTAACACCCTTACTGCATCCTTTATAAGTTCATCTGTACAAATCATTTCGACTTTGTACTCTTGGAGTATTTCAAGCTTGTTAATTTCTCCAATACTTGGATTTGCTCCCTTTATCGGCTTAAACTGTCCCTTACCTAATGTTTCGAATGAACAACATTCATAGTTCTCAAATCTACCAACACCAATATCAAAGAGGGCTTGTTTCGTTTTTTCTTTAGCACCCTGCGGAACATAATAATTTAGTTTATACATAGTTCTCTTTTTCAAATAAACTTTTAACACATTCATCTATCATTTTAAAGACTTTATCAAATCCTTCAAATCCATCAAAAAAATATGGGTCAGGGACATCTTGTGAGTTATATCCATAAGCACCAAGTTTTACAATATTTGTAGCACCTAAACTTTTTAAATCATTTAAATTACTATCATCTAAGGCGACAATTAAATCATAAGAAGAAATATCTTGTTTTGTAAATTGTGAAGCTTTATAGGTAGAAATATCTATCTTATGTTGCCTGGACACCAAAACAGAGTTCTCACAAGGATTCTCTCCTATATGCCAATTCCCAGTACCTGATGAACTGATTTTAATATCTAAGGATTTATCTTTTGCTAATTTTTTTGCACAGCCCTCTGCAATAGGAGAACGACAAATATTTCCTAAACATACAAACATGATTGACTTCATATTTTTAATACCTCGATAAAAGCATCAGCCATCATCTCATACCCCTTAGCATTAGGATGAACATAATCACTCTTTAGGGAACGATTTAATTCAATATGGGTCAAAATATTATCTTCAAATAAAACATCAGTTTCATTAGCTATTTCTGTGTATACACCATGCACTCCAAAACCAAAAAGTGAAAAGTCTGGTATACCTACTAGGAGAACTTTTATGTTTCTCTCTTGTAGAATCTTTATCATTGCTAGAAGGTTGTTTTTCATTTCTAAAAAGGGGACTTTATTTAGTATATCGTTCCCTCCATGACATAAAATAACTAAATCAGGGTTATGCTTAAGCAAGGTAGGGAGACGAAGTAGCCCCTCTCGTGTCAGTTCTCCATTAATACCAGCATTTATAATTTTTAAACCTGTTTTTCTTTCCATCCATTTTGGATAACTAGATGCAGGCTCTGCACCAAATCCATAGGTAAGACTGTCACCAAATGCTAGTATCACGCTAGTCTCCTTAAGTATAAAAGTATTGGGAGTACTTTTATTTTTTTTATAAATTACTAAAAGTGTTATGCTGAGAAATACAAATACTGCGATAAATGTTGTTTTATTCATAATTCACCCTTTTAAAAATACATTATATCATCATATCTTTATTCAAATTATTTATATTGAAGTATATTTAAATATTATATTTGCTATCCTGTATTTATGAATAGATTTCAAAAAATATACAAGTTGTTAGTAGTATTTTTCATAGTGTTATTTTTTATGATACTAGTAGTTATATACTCATTCCTACAGAATAAAGAAGAAATAAAGCATCAAGAAAATATTTTTTATACACTAAACCTTCATAAAAATATTCAAGAATTACTAGATATAAAGCTTGAAAACATGAAGTTCATATCTTCGGTAGTTGGGAGTGATAAAAAAGTCATTCAAGCACTGAATCTTAAAGATACTCTCCAGTTAGATGAAAAAATAAAAGAGATAAATATACTTGCAAAAAATAGTTATGACTACCATCACTTATGGTACCAATATGTTGATTCTAAAGGCTATACACAGTACCTTTCTTGGAATGATAGAAAAAATTACTCTGTTTTGGATGTACGTAAAGATATTAAAAAACTAATAGAAGATAAAGAAAAGAAAGTTCAATCTGTAATTAGTGTAGGAAAATATGCTATGACTTTTAAAAGTTTAGTTCCAGTATATGATAAAGAGCGATTTATAGGAATAATTTCAATCATAGCTCACTTTGAATCGATAGTGAATACTTTGTTCAAAAAAGATATTGAATCTGCCATAGTTGTAGATAAAAAATATAAAAATCAACTTGTTCATTCTTCAACAAAAACATTTATTGATGATTACTATATAACAAATAAAAACCTAAATCCAAAAATAAAAAAAATACTTCAATCATATAAAATAGAAAATATTTTAGCGATAAAATCTTATAAAATAATAGATGATTATTTAGTAAGTGTTTTCCCTATAAAAAATGTTTTAAACAGTGATATGGGCTATTATGTTACTTTTACAAATCTTCATGCTATGCAATCGATTAGAAAGGTACATAATGCTTTAGATTCGTCTATTAATTTATTTGCAATTGTTATAGCATTGTTAATCCTGACATTTTTTGTACTTCTTTATTTTATGCGAGAACATATTTTAGATATAAATAATTTAAGAGATGAAATAAAGCAAGAATTAGATGAAACACTTATTAAGGATAA
>JAFLJZ010000146.1 GCA_022712775.1 Sulfurimonas sp. | reverse complement strand
ATCTTTTAGTACCTGGTCCTTGATTGTCCGTATGTCCTTGTACGCTTACCACCATCTCATTAGGCAGCTCATCAATAATAAGTGCAATTCTTTTTAAGAAAAGAAGTGTATCTTCATTTTCTATTACTGCACTTCCTGATTTAAATAAAAGTGATGCTGGAAGTTCTATAACAAAGCCGTCTTGTGCTTCCTCAACTGATATAACTTCATTTTCACCTTTTTCCATCATTTCATTTGCATCACCAGCAGCTTGCTGTACTCTATTTACAGTTTCACTTGTTTCATCTTGGGAATCTATGGGTGTAGCTTCTTGTATTCTTTTTTTAGAAATTTCTGTTTGTGTTCCACCTTCAAGTACACTCATTGCACCGGAGAGTGAACCGATAGCTTCAGAAATTTTCTTTGCATCCATACTCGACATAGATAGTAGTAAAACGAAAAAGCATAAAAGTAGAGACATAAGATCTCCAAATGCAGCTAGCCAACCTGGTAAGCACTCTGGACATTCTGGACATTTTTTCTTAGGCATTAAACTCTATCCATTTAGTCAAATTGACTTACGCGTTCTGTTGGAGCTAAGTAACTAAGAAGTTTTGCTTCAAGAACTCTTGGTGCATCACCTGATTGGATAGACATAATTCCTGAGAGAATCATCTCTTGAACAAGTGTCTCTTCATTATTTCTAATATTTAATATATTATATATAGGTGTTCCAAAAACATTACCAATAATAGCACCGTACATGGTAGTAAGTAAGGCGACTGCCATTGATGGGCCAATAGCTGATGGATCCGCCATATTTAGAAGCATGGCAACAAGACCAATAAGTGTACCAACCATACCCATAGCCCCTGCAAGTCCAGCCCATTCCTTAAATATGCTACCATTAATTTTATGTCTTGTGTTTGTTTGTTCCATTTCTATTTCTAAAAGTTCTCTAATCGTATCAGGTTCACTTCCATCAATTGCCATAGATAAACCTTTCTTCAAAAAAGCATTTTCTTCGTTATTTACATCACCTTCTAAGGCTAGGATTCCATCTTTTCTTGCTTTTGTTGCAAATTCTACAAGTTTTTTAATAAGTTCTGCAACATCTTCTTGTGGAGGCTTGATTGCAATCATAAATATTTTCGTAAAGTTCTTCATTTGAGACGGTTTAAACGACACCAATAAGGCACCAATAGAACCACCAACAACAATCAAAACTGATGGGATATCAATATACGCACCAACACCAACACCCATAGTCATAGCACCCATGAGGAGCACCATAATTAAAACTATACCAATGACCGTACCTAAATCCATTTAAAAACCTTGATATAAAATATTTGTAGTTATAATACCACAAAATATATTAGTAAGCACATTAAAAAGAATATTTTTTATCTTATTTCTTTAATGCGCTGTAAAAGTGTACAATTAGGCTAATAAAACAAATATAGGATAGGATAAACAGATATGAACTTCTTTAAGATTCTCCTCGGTACAGCTACTATACTCATCATTATTTACAATATAATTCAAGGAATACTTCCTGAACAAAATGTCAAAAAAACAACAACTTATGTTGATAGTGAACCATCTATAAAAAATAAAACAAATAGTTCGATTACTATTGAATGGCAAAGCCAAGAAAAAGAGATTGGAAGCATCCAATACGGACTTATTCAATATACTTACTATACTTCAAAATCTGAATTAGGTCCAACAAATACACATGAAATAACATTAGAACATCTTAGCGAATGTACAAAGTATTACTATCATATTAGTTCAGCATCTATGCTTTTTGATAAAGAAGACGATAGCTTTACAACACTCTGTGATAAAATTACAAACAAATAAATCAGATAAAGAAGATACAAATGAACAAAGACGAAATCAGTATAATTATTTTAGCTGCAGGAAAAGGCAGCCGTATGAAATCACCTAAAGCAAAGGTTTTACATACTATTAGTGGCAAAGCTATGCTTTATCATATCATCAAAGCTTCACAAGAAATTTCAAATGACATTACAGTAGTTATCGCACATCAAAAAGAAGCAGTACAAGAACAAATGCAAGCAGATTTTGATGATTTAACCTTTAGTATTCAAGATTCCAAAAACTTCCCTGGTACTGGTGGAGCAATGAAAAATATATCTCCAAAAAATGAAAAAGTGTTAGTTTTAAATGGTGATATGCCTCTTATTACAGCAGATTCACTCCAAGGTTTTTTAGATACTGATGCAGATATTATTATGTCTATATTTGATTTAGATAATCCTGATGGGTATGGTCGTGTTATCATAAAAAATAATCAGGTTCAAAGAATCGTAGAACAAAAAGATTCTAATGAGGATGAGCTAAAAACGACTACTGTAAATGCTGGAATTTATGCTTTTTCTAAAAGTGTTATAGAAAAATACATTCCACTTTTAAGTGATGATAATGCACAAAAAGAATACTACTTAACAGA
>JAFLJZ010000287.1 GCA_022712775.1 Sulfurimonas sp. | reverse complement strand
TATCATTAATACTAATCGCTTTAGTACTTTGCGAGGAGCTAGACTTTGTTTGTTTTATAACTTCTTGTTGATGCTCATTTAGTTCTATAAAGGAATCCCAAGAAGCACAATTTGTACATTTACCCATCCATTTTGGTGTTGTAAACCCACAATGTTGGCACTCAAATAATATTTTTTTCTTAGCCATTACTATGCCTTTATTTAATTATACGAGTATGGTAATATATTTATAAAAGAAAATTAATAAATATGACAAAATGTCATATTTATTTTTTATGCAGTTTTTACTACGATATTTTCAAAAAAGTCATTTATTTGAAAACCAGTGGGATTAGGAGGGTAGTTTGGTACGAGATGAACAAATTGCATTTTTTTTGAGAGTAAATGTAATTCACTATCAATTCCAAAAAGCATTGCATACCTTTCAAGTGAGGCACGTATATTTACAGTATTTGGATTTGAATGCATCGCGAGTTCTAGCTCAACTAAGTAAGAAAGTTTAAAAACTATAGCAATAGAGTTAAGTAAGTAGCCGATATCTAAATGCTCTTCTAATGTTTCTTTTACCTGCGGGCTTTGACCCAAGTTTGCAAAAGTAGTTGCTTCTTCTTTTTTTGCTTCAAATATTTTGTGGTATTGTGTAAACATAGGTGAAAGTTCTAGTTCACTAGAATGTGCAATTGTATGATATATATTTTTAATTTCATTATTATGAATAAGGTTTTTTAAATTTAATTTTGAATCGATTATATCAAGAACATCAACAGCTTTATCAGTAAAAGGTATGAAGTCTCCTAAGTAGTTAGCAACCTGTGTTGCCTTTTCATAGTTTCCCTCTTGTTCTATTTGTAAAAGTTGTGAGTATGTTTGGTTACCAATTTCAACAATTTTATTATATAAATATTCATCTTTTAAAAACTTATTATTTTCTACAAGTCTAAAATATACCTTAAAATTTCTTGCTTTAATGAGTCTTGATGAACGGGCAAAAATCTTATAGTTTTGCATTAAATTATTGATTAATGTTTTTTTAGAATCTATTTTAAGGTAGGGGGTTATGATACTTTTAGCATTATGTATATCAGAAAGAGTGTCTTTTGAAAACAGATTTTTAGCAACTTGGAACTTTTTGTTAAAATTTGTTTCTATTACTTGATAGCTTTTTGTTGTTTTAAGATGTTCTTTTTCATCTGCGAGCTTAAAGGCCACAAGATGACTATTCTGTTTTACTAAATTTTCAAAGTGCTTAATGTCTTTGATATTTACTTGGATAGATTTAAAAGCATCTTTTTTTCTTTTATCCCAAAGAAATGGTTTGACAATTTTTTCTGCCTTCTCTATATCTTTATTTACTAACATATCTTTTGCCATATCAAGTGCTTGTTCCCAAATAGTATCATATTTGAGTGTGAGTTCTTTTGTCATTAAAAAGATATTGTCTTTCATATACGATGTTGCCTTGGCAAATTTATTTACCTTTAAACTCGTCTCAAATTCCTCACTTAAAAAGTCAAGGTCTATAATTTTGAGTTCACCATTTGAATAACCTACATAGAGATTACTCTTATCTATCTTTAATACTTTTACACCAAAATTATCAACACGAAACCTTCTTAAAAGTGATAAATCTTCTATGTTAAATATATAAAGTATGTCACCTTTTGTGCCAACTAAAAGATGCTTAAAACCAATTTTAATAATCGCTGTAGGCCATTCAGAAAAAAGCATACCAGCATACACTAATTCTTTTGTTTCTAAAGTATAGGAGAAGATTTTTCTATCTCTTGTGATCCCAATAACTTTACTGTTATCATCACAAAATAGTAAATCTTCTGGTGTATCACTCACTTGAATTTCTGCTATGATTATATGTTTTTCTATATTGTGAATTTTTATAGCCTTATCATAGGCTCCAATACATACAAGTTTATCATCATGTGAAAAAACGGCACTGCTGATAAAGTCAGAACGTGGCTCAAAACTAAAACAAGATCTTTTGGATACTAAGTCGTAAAAACAGCTTCTTCCATCTTCACCACCTATGAGAAGAAACTTAGCATTGTTAGAAAATTTAGCATAAGACACATCTCTATTGTGAAGTTCTATGGGAAGACTTTGTTTTATTGTTTCATCTTCGATATTGAAAATTGTACCAATAGCACTTTTTGTAAATGAATGATAGATATCTAGATTTTTGGAAAGTGCTAAGGTGTTTTCATAAATATGCTTGTCTGTTTGTGATTCTAGTAAAAAGTGCTTATCTATAAGAGTTAAGTCTTTATTTGAGTAAATTAGTAAAACAAATTTGTTATCAAGTATATAAATTTTATCATCAATTATATCAATTTTTAAGATAGAACCTGGAAGTTTTAAATTACATATTTGTTGAATCATGAAAAAACCTAAGATTAATTTTACTTATGTCTGATTATACCTAAAAATTTGATTGTTCTTCAAAAATTCCATCAAGAAGCGTATCAACAAATTCATATTTATCAAATTTAACTAGATTTTCTGGTTGTTCTCCTGTACCAATATAAAGTATAGGAAGTTCAAGGGCATAAGCGATACTAAAAATACTTCCCCCCTTGGCAGTTCCGTCGAGTTTTGTAATTATAATTCCATCTATTCCTATCATTTCGTTAAAGGCTTTAGCCTGTGCTATTGCTGAGTTACCTTGTGTACCATCAAGGATTAGAATTGTTCTGTGTGGTGCACCTGCATGAGCTTTATCACATATTTTATGAATTTTTTTAAGTTCATTTGCAAGATTCGTTTGAGTATGAAGTCTTCCTGCAGTATCTATGATTACATTATCAAAACCCTTTGATTTCGCTGAATCTATAGTGTCATATGCAACAGCAGAACTATCGTGTCCTTGTTTTGAAGAGACTATCGGAATGTCTAGTTTTTTTGACCATAATGTAAGTTGCTCTATTGCAGCAGCTCTAAAAGTGTCTCCAGCTCCTAAAATCACTTTTTTACCATCATTTTTATATTTAAGGGCGAGTTTAGAAATTGTAGTTGTTTTACCAGCTCCATTTACTCCAACAATCAGTTCAACAAAAGGTGCTGTATACTCTGGTTCTTTGTAGTGTGTGTAAGCGAGCGTTGCTAAAAGTTTTGAGCGAAGAATTTCTCTTGTAATTTTATCTTGATAGGTTTGTTCAATAATTATTTCAACTAAATCGTATTCAACATCAGCTTCAAGTAAAATATCTTCAAGTTCATCTTTTGTAAAGAAGGCTTTTTTCTTAGGAACAACTGTCTTTATCGCATCAACAGTCTTGCTAAGGGATTTTTTAATAAAGCCGAACATTTATTTACCTAAAGCTCTTTTTATATCACTCTCAACAAACTCTTCTTGAATCTCTCCAACATAATGTGTGATTAACTTTCCATCTATATACATTGCCATGATAGGGATTGGAAACCTTTCACCGAGTTCTAAAGCATTTGCAATTTCAGTCACCAAACGACGGTTTGTACTTGAATTAACAAGTATATATTGAGCATTATGTTCATCTTTAAAGTTTATAAGTTCTCCATTTGAAATGTCGTCTTCAATTGTGATTCCAATAATTACCAAATCATCTTTAAATTTCTTTTGTAAAGATGTAAGGTGTGATGCACTTGCTTTACAAGGTGGACACCATGTCGCAAAAATATCAAAAAGTATTACTTTACCTTCTGCACCCTCAAGTGTAAAGCCATCTAGCTCTTTTTTTACTATAAGTTGTTTATTGTCAGTTGAAGTAAGTACATACTCGTTTGATGCAACCATATTGTTTACATTCTCGTCTTGTGAATCACTACAAGCAGTGAAAAGTATTGAAACACTTAATAGTGCGATAAGAAATGATTTTTTTAACATTGAAAATATCCTTGAATTTATTTGTATTCTCTTACTAATTTGTGTAAAATGTTTGAAAGTATATCAATAAAGATTTAATAATGAGCATGACAAAAGAAAAATTTAGAGAAAGTTGTTTAAAAAAAATAAAGAACTTACCAAAGCATAATAAACTGTATCGTGATTCTTTGGTGAACAAGAATTTACTATTAGAGTTGAAAAAGGTAAAAAATAAAACAATTTTATTTTACTTTCCACTTTCTCATGAGGTAAATATATATAAAATACTTATTATAATGAGAAGAAAATCAAATATTTATCTACCATTTATGGAAGGACAAAGTTTTAAGATGGTAGACTACAGATTACCGCTACATAGAAAAAAATTTGGTATTTTTGAAGCGGGAAATTCAATTAAAAAAATAAATAAGATAGATATAGCTATAGTACCTGCTCTTGGAGTAGACAAAAATTTACAAAGAATAGGTTTTGGAAAAGGGATGTATGATCGTTTCTTTGCAAAATTAAAAAAGAAACCATATACGATTTTTATACAGTCAACATATTGTTACACAAAAGAAAAAATTTGTGATGATTATGATATTTCATGTGATGTGTTGTTAACACCAAAAAAAAGAACTTTAGCTAAAAGATCGTCTTAAAAAAAGGCATAAAATGTTCAATGAAATACTAATAGGTGGCTCAATTGCTACAGTTAGTGGCGTAGTTGGCTTTTTTATCTCTAAAAAATTAATAAGCTTAAATTTTAATATATATACAGATCAAGCAAAAGCAAAAGCAATTGCTATAGAACATGAAGCACAAACTCTTCTAGAAAACTCTAGCTTAAAAGCCCAAGAGTTGGAAGCACAAGCTCTTACGCACTATGAAAGTGCAAAAGAAAGAGCAAAGGCTGATTTACATCAAAGAGAAAATGATGTTGTAAAAAAAGAAGTAGGTTTTAAACGTTACAAAGAAGATGAAGAGAGAAAACTTCATGATGACGGTATAGCACTTAAGGCAAAATTAATTGATTTAGATAGAAATGAAAAGTCACTAACAACGCTCAAACAAAAGTATGAAACTAAGATAGATGAGGCCCTTCACAACATAGAAAACTGTTCTGGAATGACGAAAGAAGAAGCTACGAGTGTTTTACTTGAAAAAGTAGAAGAGAGATCTCGCGCTGAAATTTCACATATTGTAAGAAGGTATGAAGAAGAAGCGAAGCAAGAAGCAAAATCTCGTGCAAATTATATTTTAGCTCAAGCTACAAGCAGGTTTGCTGGAGAATTTGCACATGAGAGGCTTACAAATTTAGTTCATTTAGATAATGATGAATTAAAGGGTCGTATCATTGGAAAAGAGGGTCGAAATATTAAGGCTCTGGAATCTGTTTTGGGTGTTGATATTATTATTGATGATACTCCAAATGCTATTTTAGTAAGTAGTTTTAATCTTTACCGTCGTGCAATCGCGACTAGAACTCTTCAGCTTCTCATCGAAGATGGAAGAATTCAACCAGCAAGAATTGAAGATGTTTTTCAAAAAGTTTCAGATGAGTTTGAAGCTGGAATCTTAGCTGAGGGTGAAGAGTTGATTGCTGATTTAAAGATAGGTGTAATGCATCCAGAGTTGATAAAACTTATAGGACGACTACGTTACCGTGCAAGTTATGGGCAAAATGCTCTTGCACATACACTTGAAGTTGCACACTTAGCTGGAATGATGGCATCGGAGATGGGTGGTGATCCTATTCTGGCAAAAAGAGCAGGATTACTTCATGATATTGGTAAGGCTCTAACACATGAACAAGATGGAAATCATGTAGACTTAGGTGCTGAAATATGTAACAGATACAATGAGCCAAGCGTAGTTATAAATGCTATTTACGCACATCATGGTCATCAAGAGATAGAATCTATCGAATGTGGTGCAGTTTGTGCAGCAGATGCACTCTCAGCAGCACGACCAGGTGCAAGACGAGAAGTATTAGAGAGCTTTTTAAGAAGAGTTACTGAAGTCGAAGAGATTGCATCATCTCATACAGGTGTTAAACAAGCCTATGCAATTAATGCAGGGCGAGAAGTTAGAGTTATTGTAAATGCAACGCTTATAAATGATGATGAGTCTATTTTAATGGCAAAAGAAATCGCACAAGAGATAGAAGAAAAAGTACAATATCCTGGTGAAATTCGAGTCAGTGTTATTCGTGAGAGTAGAGCTATTGAGTATGCTAAATAAATCTATTAGATTATTTTATCTGTTTATACTATTTGGAAGCTATGTCTTTGCAGATATAAAAGTGTATGTTTCATATGATAGCCCAATAGATAAAATCACAAAACAAGAACTTATAAATATTTATCTTAAAAAAACAACCTTTTTGAATAATAAACATGTGCATATTGTGGATAATAAAGAGGTATATAAAGAGTTTTATTCTCAAATAATAGATAAAACAGAGGCGCAACTTCATGCTTATTGGATGAAAGAGATTTTTTTAGGTC
>JAFLJZ010000145.1 GCA_022712775.1 Sulfurimonas sp. | reverse complement strand
ACCTATATATAGTTTATTATACAAATCATGGTATCTTTGCACTTTAAAGTTCATCAGAAAATACATATCTAAAATATGCTTTTTATGCGCTCTTAAAGTTTTTGTAATCCATGTCATAGTATTATAGTACCTAAATGGATATACCTTTAATCTATGTGCTTCAAGCATCTTAGGTGAGTTGATAATCTCTTTTGGTCGTAGTTTTTTTGCTTGTGGATTCTCAATATAGTCCAAAACGTTCTGTGCTGAAAATTCTTTAGTAAACCAAACTTTACAATAATCAGGAAATTGTTTTGTCCCAGTTGCTCCCTCGTTTAAAATAATAAGTGCCTTAACCTCATAGTCAGGGAATATAATCTCTAAAAGAGCTTTTTTCTTTCGAAGTCTTTTTCGTAACTTTAATACAGACTTAACTAATGTCATCTCAACAAAATACAACTCTTTATCTTTTGTTATCATCATCGCATCAAATTCACTAATTTCTCTACTCTTAGTTCTGTAAACAATTTGTTGTTTTTCACTAATAGATAATGTATTTGGATGTGATTTAAATCTCTTTTGATGATAACCTTTGAGAAGAAATTTATCAATTTCATCTGCAGCTTGGGCATAACGAAGAAGCTTTTCATACACAAAATTTTCAAAAACTTCACCTTCAAAAGAACGAAAGGAACTCATATAGGCAGGATCTTCTTTATCTATACCTTTTTTAATCAAAGATAAAAGGTGCTTTGTATTGTAAGTGTAGTGAAGAAGATTATCTGAAATATCACTAGGATCAAGGTTTTTAATAGATTTTGAAATATCAAGCATCATTAAGCCATTTGTGGATTTTTAAAAAAATTATCAAGAATAGCTCTATACTCTTTTATATCATTAATATGATTTACTTCATCTCTAAGCTTAGATGCACCGCGATAACCTTTTGTATAGGTGTGTGTGTGCTTTCTAAACATAGCTACACCATGTTGTCCATAAAATTCTATCATTTTATCAAAATGCTCCATTATTATTTCATGCTTAAGAGATTGTGCAATATCTTTTTCACCAGTTCGTAACTGGTGAAATATCCACGGTGCACCTACGGCACCTCTACCTATCATCACACCATCGGATCCAGTATGCTCTAAAACCCATTTAGCTTTCTCATAGGAATCTATATCACCATTAGCAATAACAGGAATTGAAACAGCATTTTTTATCTCTGCAATTGCATCATAATCAACTTCAGCTTTGAATTTTCCAACACGCGTTCTTCCATGGACAGCAAGAAAATCAGCTCCACTTGCTTCAACCATTTTTGCTATTTCTACATGATTCTTTTTCTCGAACCCTAATCGTATTTTTACACTTGTCATATTTTTAGTTGATGTATCTTTAATCGTTCTAATTATAGAACCCATTAAAGGTAAATCAAGTAAAAGAGAGCTTCCACTTCCATGACCTACAACCTTAGGAACAGGACAGCCACAATTTAAATCAATAACATCAATTCCATCATATTCGTTTAATATCTCTACTGCTCCTTGAACAACGTCTATGCTAGAACCTGAAATTTGAACAGAATATGGATCTTCAATATCGCTTTTTTCAAGCATATGCAAAGTTTTTTTAGAATTATGAACGAGTGCGTTTGAGCTTAACATTTCACTTACTGTTAAGTCAGCTCCAAACTTTTTAACAACACTCCTAAAAGGTAAATCAGTAAATCCGGCTAAAGGGGCCAATACATAGATTGGCTTATCAAAGATAAGTTTGTTTAACATATCCTATCTATAACAAATAAATTAATATTAAAATTTTTATGACATTCTTTTAAGGCACGGTATGCTTTAAAGTTAATATATTCATCTGCTTGGGAAATATCTAAAATAGCATTTGCAGGTTCCATCATCTCTAAATCATATAATGTAAATAAATATGCTTCTGTTGCTGAATCATTCATCTCACTAAGTATTTCAAAAAGCTTAATTCTTTCTTCTGGAATCATTCCTAAAGATAATGAAGCTGATATTTTTACATAATCCCCATTATCTAAGTCTAAGGTCTCAAATAAGCTCATTAGCGTTTCATTGGAAATATCAATAGTGTATTCATCAGTATTTACACGAGAGAGGATTTCAAATAAAGCGGGCTTACTCATAGAAGCTTTATATTTTTCAATTAATTTAACAGATGCTGTTTTTGCAAAGTCTACATAAATCTCTTTCAAAAGCTCTGTATTGTATTTAGCTCTATGACTTAAAAAATCTTCAGCCCTTTCCATATCATTTTTATATCTATTTCTTTCATTTTGAATCACTAAATCATTATCAATCGACAATGCTGATTTTTTCAAATCAACAACTTCTCCGTTTTTGATACTTTCAATTAATTTAATTGTTGCAGAGATTCGCTCATCATTTATAGATTCTCCGGTTATATTGGTTGGAAATAAGTTTGTATTATCTATAAGATTACCTAAAAGTTTATACTTAGATGTTTTAAACATATGATGACGATTTTCTTTTCCAAGGTATGCATCAGAAATACAATCAATAATTTTTTCATAGTCTTGTTCATACTTACGAAGATTTAAAGTACCAACAACAGAATAAAATATAATATGAGTAACACTTGCTATATAAAATATAAACAAAGGAATCATTGCCCATATAGATACTGAAAGTGGTGGTATTTCAATTCCAAAAACATTAACACTTATTGTTTGACTTGAGACAAATGTGCTTACATACCACCCTATAAAAGCAATCAATAAAAATGATGCAATTGTATATCTCTTTATATGCATATGAAATCCTTAGTTTGTTTTTTCAACTATCTCTCTACAGTCAATACAATATATCGCATGTGGCTTCACTTTTAGTCTAGCAAAACCTATATCATCTTCACACATTGCACAAGTTCCATAATCACCTATGGATATTTTACCTAAAGCTGCATTGATTTCCCTTAACTCTTGTTCTTGTTGTTGCACTATTGCACTCTCAACCATAGAATTATTATTAACAGCAGCATGGTCACCTTCATCATTTAATTCGAGTGCATTTAACTGTTCTAGTTCTGCATTAACACCTGAAATATTTTTAACTATTTGTACATTTCTACTGTCTAAAATCTCTCTAAAGTAACTTAATTCACTTGCCTGCAATTCTTATCCTTAATATGTGTTTTTATTTATGGTACGGATGGTTACTCAAAATTGAAAAACCTCTATAAATCTGTTCTAATAAAACTGCCTTTGCAATTTTATGACTCATAGTTAATTTTCCCAAACTTACAACTTGATTACTTTTTTTTAAAAAATTATCTTCAAATCCATAAGCTCCGCCTATAAAAAATTTAATGGACATTCTATCATTTAATAGCTTACTAAATTCAAAACTATCCATTAATTTTCCATCAGGATGTAAAGTTATACAATAATCATTACCAATATACGGTTCTAAGACCTTCGAATATGCTATCTGCGAGGCTTTTGAAGAGACAGTGTGTGCTTTTGCTACATCTTTTGGAAAAATTTCTGTATCTTCTATTTTTGCAAAGCGAGAAATCATTTTTTCTAAATCTTTATATAAGGGATCATAAATTGTTTTTTCTTTTTTTGCGATAGAGACTATTTGAATCTTCACTATTAATCCAATAACCCGCTACCAATTACATGATACGTAACATTTTGGAATGAATCACTTAATTTCACTCCACCTATTGCCCCAACAAAATGTTTTGACTTTGAAGCTATTAAATCTAACGAATCACCAAGTGTATCTGGAACATCTTTTGTATTAGTATCTCTATATGCACCTAATCCTATATAATTTAAGTCCATTTCATTTGCTTCTAAAACTTCTTTCTCATTATGCGTAGAAATTCCAAGTATCTTATCTTTTCCTATCACTTTTCTAACTATTTTAACTGCTGAAATAATCTCAGCATCTATGTTTTTTAAATCTTCTTGACCTAAATGCACACCGTCACAGAACTCTATAAGTTCATAAGAATCATTAACAATCAAAAAACCATCAAACAACTTTCTAATCTTAATAAGCTGTGATTTTATAAAAGCTATATCTGCATATTTATTTCTATATTGAATGATTTCCGTACCATTATTTTTAGCTATTTCAATAAACTCTTCTAAAGAAACACCTCTAGAATCTAGTAGTTTTTGATCACAAAGAGCATATAAACGCATCTATTATTTAACTAACTTTTAAAAGGGTAAGTAAATCTGAGAGCGTACTTTTTAAATCATTTCTATTTACTATCATATCTATAGAACCTTTTTCAAGAAGAAACTCTGCTCGCTGAAAGCCATCTGGAAGTGCTGAACCTATCGTTTGCTCAATTACACGTTGTCCAGCAAAACCGATAAGCGCTCCAGGCTCTGCAATGATAATATCACCAAGCGTTGCAAATGATGCACTTACCCCACCCATCGTTGGATCGGTAAGCACAGAAATATAAGGTAATTTATGATTTGCCAACTTTGCTAAAGCTGCTGAAGTCTTACTCATTTGTAGTAATGAAAAAGTACTCTCTTGCATTCGGGCACCTCCAGATGCACTAAGAATAATTACGCCCTCTTTATTTTCTATAGCTCTATTAATTGCACGAACAATTTTTTCACCCTCAACTGAACCAAGTGACCCACCCATAAAGGCAAAATCAAAGATTACCATTTGTGCAGATACTCCATTCATTGTTATTGAACCTGAAACAACTGATGAAGTTTTACCTGTTTTTTTCGTTGCCTCTTCTATTCTTTGTTTATATGATTTTTTATCTACAAAATTAAGTGGGTCAACTGGTTTAAGATTGTCATCATATTCTACAAATGAGCCTTCATCTTCTAAAAGTTCTATTCTTTCTTTAACTCCAATACGAAGGTGAAATCCACATTTTGGACACACATAATTTTGATTTTCAACTTCTTTGTAGTACATAAGTGAGTGACATGATTTACACTTTACCCAATGTGATGAGGCTTCACTTTTTACTGGTTGTTTATTTGTATCTTTTGAAAAAAGGTTTAGTAGGTTCATAAAAAAATATCCTTGAAAACTGTTTGAAATAGCTTGTATTATATCTAATAAATACTTATGCTGAGTTAATATACAATTATGTTATAATTATCTCAATAAAAAAACTAGGGAATATCTATGAAAAAAACACTCGCTATAGTATCTATTTTACTTCTTACTTCAACTACTCTCTTAGCAGATAAACCTTCATGGGCAGGGAATGGTGGAAAACCTGAAAAATATGAAAAAGAACAGCATAAAGAAGAGATGACATCGAAACACTCGAACAAACATAACAAGAATAACAAACATAACGATAATCAAGACCATGATACAAGGTATCAGCATAATACATCAAAAAATACTCATCATGGGGATTATTATGAAGGTAAGGGTAAGAGTGATTCAGAATATATAGAGCAAAAAACTGATGAAACGAAAAAAAATTGGATTGGTAAATTTTTCGACTTCTTAAACTAGAAAAATAAGTAATTATTTATTTTTATAAATTGTTGCTTGTCCCTTTCCATTACGTTTAGATTCGTACATCGCCTTGTCTGCATTTTTTGATAATAACTCAAAATCTTCTACTACTGAGCCATAAATACAAACACCAATACTTGCATTGATCCCTAAAACAGTATT
>JAFLJZ010000144.1 GCA_022712775.1 Sulfurimonas sp. | reverse complement strand
ATGAAACAACTTAATGAAAAAGATTTTATATCTACCTTACTCAACATTATGAATTCTATGCAGTTTAGAGCAAAATGGCTAGAACTTGAGGTTACAGAAGGTCAAATTATGGATAACCCTGATGCTGCTATTAAAAAGCTCAAAGAGATTAGTGCGATTGGTATAGAACTCGCTATTGATGATTTTGGAACGGGATATTCTTCTCTTGCGTATCTCAAGAAACTTCCGCTTAACAAGCTCAAAATTGATCAAAGCTTTATCAAGGATATTCCCAAAGATAAAGATGATATGGCTATAACAAAAGCAATTATTGCCCTTGGGCAAAGTTTAAACCTGAAGCTTATTGCTGAGGGCGTTGAAACACTTGAACAAAAAGATTTTTTACTTCAACATAACTGTACAAATATACAAGGCTACTTTTATGCACACCCAATGCCAAGTGAACAAATCACAACGCTTTTGAAGAGTACAAAAAAGGACTCTATTTGAATTTAAAAGAAACACTACTCGCAGAAAAAATAGCACTACCCGACGACTTCTTTAAGAATGTGCAAAAATACAAAGAACATCTTTTTAAATGGAATAAAGTTCATAATCTAACAGGTGCAAAAGATGAAGATACTTTAAATCATTTTATCTATGATGCAGTTTTTCCTGTAAGTTTTTTAAAACAATACAAAAACCTTTTAGATATAGGAACGGGAGCAGGATTTCCGGGTATGATTCTAGCCTTTGCTCTACCTGATACACAGGTAACCTTGGTTGAACCACTTGTAAAGCGTGCTAGTTTTTTGCAATTCATTAAGGCAGATTTAGGTCTTAAAAATGTTCGCGTAGTAAAAAAGCGTGTCGAAGAGATGGAAGCAGAGCATTTTGAGCTCGTAACATCGAGAGCTGTAACAGATACAAAAATGTTACTTCGCCTTAGTGAAAATTTTCGTGATGCAAGTTCAACACTACTTTTTTATAAGGGCGAAAAAGTTTTTGATGAAATAGATGAAACGATGCCTCATAAAATTATTCAAACAAAAAACAGACACTACTTACTTCTAGGAGAAAACTTATGATATTAAAAGTTCTACTTGTTATTGGCGTTATTGGGATAGTTTACTTTATGTTTATAAAGAAAAAACCTTTACAAAAGCCCACAAAGAAAAATGAAAAACAAAATGAAAAACTCAAAAGTAATGATATGGTTGAATGTACTTCATGTGGGATTTACTCTGAACTTGGAGAGACAGTCATCTCTAGTAATAAATACTATTGCAGTGATGAATGTGTAGGTAAAGCATAATGTTAATGTATGGACATAGATTTATTTCTAGTGATTCTTTTTATCATGTCTCAGACATCGAAAGTATCTCTAATACACCTCCCTCTTGCGTAGTTCACATAGAATTTAATGAAGAAAATCTCGACATAATTAAGCACGCCCATCTCAATCAAATAGCAACCTCTATTTGTGTAAGAACAATTCGAGAACTTCTTTATGCTTCGTCACTTGATGCATCATTTATTGTCATTCATAAAGAACTAGCAAAAGATGCAAAAACCATAGCAGATGAGTATCTCTTTGATGCAAAAGTGTTAGTACTCATTGAAGATGAACATGAAATAGAAGAATTGGGGTTTATTGGTATAGATGGTGTTATTTTCTCAAATGCTATTATCAAGATAAATTCTTAAATATTTACTAGACAATTAAAGCTATTATATTAAATATTTATGTTAGTATCTTTGCATGACTAGTTTATTTAGTAAGAGAGTTCTCTATCTCATTCCTGTTGTTTTTTTAGTAGTCATTTTTTTTAGGATAACCTATGCCTATCAAGATGCTCAAGAAAGAAAGTATGATTTTGCACTCAAAGAAGCGGAAGTACTTAATAGCTATGCTATGACACATCGTATATATTATCAAGAACTCTTTATTAATAAGACGATACATCTAACAGAACAAACACTTCCAGCACTTCCAGCTTTTAGTTCCTACCCTATATCAAAAGAATTCTCTCAAAATAACAAGTTTAATATCACTATACGCACTGTTTCAGATAAAGCACGAAATCCTGAAAATAATGCTGATATAGATGAATTAAAAGCTATAGACTACTTCAATAAAAATACAAAAAAACTTCAATATTTTGATGATTCTAACAGCGAATTTTATCAATATGCTTACCCGCTTAGAGTTAAAGAAAAATGTCTTTCATGTCACGGGAAAAAAGAAAATTCCCCTTTGTTTATACAAGAAAAATATGCAAATTCTTATAACTATAAACTTGACGAATTGCGGGGCATACAAAGTATAAAAGTACCAAAGAAAATTCTTAACATTTATTTTATGGAAGGTTTCTTTCATTCAGTTGTATACGATTTTATTTTATTTCTTGCTCTTTTTATCGGTATCTTTATACTCTTGAAAAAATTAAAAAATATAAATGAACACCTTGAAGAACAAGTTGATATACAAACAAAAAAACTCAAAGCTACATTAATTATAGACAACCTAACACTTCTACCAAATAGAATACAGCTTTTAGAAGATTTAGAAAAAACAAAACACTATAAGTCAAGGCATCTAGCGCTTCTAAATGTTAATAGCTTTAAGGATATAAATGATTTTTATGGACATGATATTGGAGATCTTGTTTTAAAAAATATTGCACTAACAATCCACTCACTATGTGATCATAAAAGTAGTTCTTTATATAAGCTTCCAAGTGATGAATTTGCAATATTTACAACAAAAACGATGACAGAGCAACACTTTGTAAAACTTGTTAAAGATATTGTGAAAAAACTTCAAGAGAAAAAAATTGATGCTTTTGAGCATTCAATCATTATTAGCTTAAGTGCCGGTATTTCCTCAAATAGAGATTCTTTGCTAGCCAAAGCAGACATGGCACTAAAAAGTGCTAAATATGGTGTAAATAATATTGTTCTTTACGATGAAAGTATCGATAATACAAATGATATTTTAGAAAACATACATGGGATTATGCTTATTAAAGATGCAATTGCCGCAGATAGGCTTGTACCTTTCTTCCAACCTATTTATCATATTGGCACAAAAAAAATACAAAAGTATGAAGCACTCGTTAGAATCATCGAAGAAGATGGGACTATTTTACCACCCTATAAATTTTTAGATATTGCTATAAAGTCGAAAATCTACCCTCAAATAACAAAAATCATGGTTACAAAAACTTTTGATTTTTTTATTGATAAAGAATTTGAATTTTCTATTAACCTATCTATAGAAGATATTCTCAATAAAAAAACAACAAGCTTTATACTAAAAAAACTAAAAGAATTTCCACACCCTGAGAAAGTTGTATTTGAGATTCTCGAGAGTGATAAGATTGATAATTATAAAGGCTTAAAACAATTTATTGTTGATATAAAAGAATACGGTTGTAAGTTCGCTATAGATGACTTTGGTAGTGGGTACTCTAACTTTTCTCATCTTTTAGAATTAAATATAGATTATTTAAAAATAGATAGCTCACTAGTAAAATTTATTACAAGTGATGAAAATTCAAAAATAATTACAAAAACTATTATTGACTTTGCAGCAACCTTAGGACTAGAAACAATTGCCGAATATGTTGAAGATAAAAAAAGCTTAGACTTACTTCAAGAGATGGGAATTGATTATGTTCAAGGATATTACATAGGAAAACCTGATATCGGTTTAAATACGACTTTTAAATAACCTCTCTTTTAAGTTTCTTTTTTAATGAAGTAAGAACTTCGTATGAAATGGTTTTTGCCGCCTTTGCCATGATTCTAGCATCATTAAAAATAAGTAGATTTTCTTCATTTCCTATAAAAGATGCATTATCCATAGATACTCTTCCAAGAAGCTTATTTCCATTTGGGGTAAGAAAATTGTTTGAGCACATTCTCAAAAATCCATCTCCATAACCAAAGTCGTAGGTACTCACTAACTCATCTTTTTGAGTACTATACATTGCCCCATATCCTATAGCCTGTCCTTTTTTTAAAACTCGTGATGAGATTTTCGATGCATAAAGCGATAAAACAGGTTTTAGAGCAACTTCATCAAATGCGGAAGGAAGTTCTAAACAACCATACGCTGCGATTCCAACACGTGCGATATCTTCATCAAATTCACTATGGCGAAAAAGAGCAGCGGAGTTACAAGAATGGAATCGTACGTTTTTAAATTGCTTTTTAACATTTTTAAACACTTCGTTTTGCCAAAACCATTCACTAGTAAGTTCATCAGCACTTCTATGATGTGTAAAAATTGCTTCAAGACATAACTCTTGTTTTTGTATCATCTGTTTTGCTTGCGAAATCTCATCAAGCGTGATTCCATTTCTATGCATTCCAGTATCTATTTTCAACTCTACTTTTGTATCTTTAGGAAATTTATGAATCGTATTTATATCATTAATTGTATATCTAAATGTATCATTACTTTTTTGAGGAAAATCGGCTAAAATTAAAATATATTCGAAGTATGGTTCTATTTTCATCGCTTCATCATAGTCTTGAACTACTGCTTTTGTGATTCCATACTCTTGTGCCATTTGAGCAATTTCAAGAAGTCCATGTCCGTATGCATTATCTTTTAAAACTAACGCAATTTTATCTTTACTTTTAGTTTTCTTCGCAATAATATCAAGGTTATGAAAAAAGTTATTTTTATTTAGAGTTATATAAGCCATAAGGAAGTATATCAAATGAAACGTTTAATTGCAGAGTTTGAAGAACAAAGTTTTACTCAGATTATTTTTCCACATAAAAATACTGATTGGGCTAAGTATCTCGAAGAAGCGGAAAACACATTTATAGATATTATCTATACCATAGCAAGATTTCAAAAATGTTTTATTGTCTGTGCAGATATTACTTATGTTAAATCAAAATTTATCAATCATCACAACCTTTATTTTGTAGAGTATGAGACCAATGACACATGGGCACGAGATTGTTCTACTCTTTGTGTTGAAGAAGATTCTGAGACTACCTTACTAGACTTTACTTTTAACGCGTGGGGTAATAAGTTTGAATCAAAAAAAGACAATGCTATGAGTGATTCTATGAAAAATATTTACCTCAAAGATATCGTATCGTATGACTTTGTTTTAGAAGGTGGAGCTATAGAGAGTAATGGAAATGACATAATTCTTACAACCTCAGCATGCATGCTTAACAAAAATAGAAACTCTAGTCTTGATTCTATCAGCATTACAAAACAACTCAACACTTTTTTTGGTGCTACAAAAATTCTTTATTTAAACCATGGGTATTTAGCAGGTGATGATACTGATAGTCATATAGACACACTTGCTAGATTTATAGGCGAGGATACAATTATGTATATAAAATGTGAGGATTCAACAGATGAACATTTTGAGGACTTATCACTTATGCAAAAAGAACTACAAGAACATGCAAAAGAGCATAACCTTACACTTATTTCTCTTCCAATGCCTGAGGCTATTTATTTTGAAAAAGAAAGACTTCCAGCTACCTACGCAAATTTTCTTTTTGTAAATAAAGCTGTTTTAGTCCCTATTTATAATGTAAAAGAAGATGAAAAAGCCTTAGAAATTTTCATTAAAACTTTCCCAGAGAAAACTATCGTACCAATAGATTGCACAACACTCATCAAACAGCATGGCTCACTCCATTGTGTCACTATGAACTTCGCTAGAGATGTCACTCTCTTGATTTAACATTGCAAACCCACTCATAATAAAATAAGTAGCTAAACCAAAACCTAAGGCTATTAAAAACATTTTTTTTATTTTCTCTTTTGTATTCATGAATGTAATAATATCAAAATTAACACTAATGTAACAAAAATTATCTATTATCTCGTCATTATAAATAAAAGGTATATTTAATGAAAAAAATAATCCCATTATCTTTAGTTGCAATAGTTTCTCTTTATGCGGCTGAGATTGAATTAGCTCCGATTGGTGTTGAATCAACAGTAATAACTGAAGTAGCACAAAATGCTCAAGTTTCTGCTGACATAGCAGAAGTACTAAGTGTTAAAATTCCAAGTATTGATATGGTACGCCGTAGTGGTATAGCAAATGATATTTTAATTCGTGGTCAAAAAAGAGATAATATCTCTATAGAAGTGGATGGTACAAAGGTTTATGGCGCTTGTACTAATAGAATGGATCCCCCTACTTCACATATTTTAGCAAATCAAATTGAAGAAATTGAAGTTACTGAAGGACCTTACGATGTTGAAACTTTTGGTGTTATGAGTGGTGGTGTTAAAATAAAAACAAAAAAACCTACTAAAGAAGTTCATGGTGAAATAAGTCTTGGATTAGGAAGTTTTGGTTATAAAAAAGCTGGTGCAACAGTAAGTGGTGGAAATGATTTTATTCGTGTTCTAGTCTCTGGGTCAGCTGAAAAAAGTGACCAGTATGAAGATGGTGATGGAAATACTTTCTCTCAACAAGTAAAAAACAATGCTTTACAAGTAGCTGCAAACCCAAACTCAACTGCAGCACAAATAGCTGAAGCAAATGGTGCTGTATACCAAGATGCATATAAAGACATGGAGGCATATAGTAAAAAAAGTATTATGGCAAAAGCATTTATTACTCTTACTGATGAACAAGAACTTCGTTTAAGTGTAACAGCTAATAGAAGTGATAATGTAATGTATCCAAATTCAAAGATGGATGCCTTATATGATGATTCTAATATTTACAGTATTGAGTATGATGTAAATAATCTTACTGATACATACAAAAATGTAAATATTCAATATTACTACTCAGATGTAGATCATCCTATGGCTACTGACTATAGAGTTTCAGGTACTACAAATACTAAAAAGAACTGGCTAACTACGCAAATGCAAGGTCTTAAACTTAAAAACACATTTGATGTTGCCAACTCAAAGCTTGTATTTGGATTAGATGGAAGTAAGAGAGTATGGGATGGACATTATGAAGCAAATGATATTCCTACTGGTAGAAAAAGTATAGATGATGCACAAACAAAAAATATGGCAGTATTCGCTAAATTAGAAAAAAATGTTGGTGCATTTAATTTTACAGCTGGAGCAAGATACGATTCTACAAAAATAACAAGTAATAATCCAGCACAGCAAGATAATAAATATACAGGTGTAAATGCTAACCTAGTAACTACATATAACATAAACAAAAATAATAAAATATTTTTAGGATTTGGACAAGCTAACCGTGTTCCAGATGCTAGAGAATTATACTTTGTAGGTTTTGGTGGTAACTCACAAGGAACTGAAAATTTAGACCAAACTACAAATAGAGAAATTGATTTAGGATATGAAACTTCAAATTCTATGTTTAGCGCTAAAATTAAAACTTTTTATTCAAGACTAAGTAATTATATTTATATAGAAAAAGGTGTTACAGTAGATGCTTTTCAAAATATAGATGCTAAAGTTTATGGTGCTGAATTTAGTGGTGAATTTTTTGCTAGTGATGATGTAACAATCGATGCTGGTGCAGCTTATAAAAGAGGTAAAAAAGACAATGCCTTAGCAGGTCAATCAAATACAAACCTTGCTGATATGGCACCACTAAGAGGAACTCTCGGTGTGACTTATGAATACATGAATAACTCTACAATACGAGCTGAAATTCAAGCATCTGATACTTGGGATACGATTGATAGTGATAATGGTGAGCAAGTGTTAGGTTCTTGGACTGTACTTAATTTAAAAGCTAAACATGCTTTTACTAAAAACATTGAATTTACTTTAGGTGTTAACAATGTTTTTGACCAAACATATGCAACCAGTAATACATATGCAGACTTAACACTTCTTTCATCTGGTGCAGCCGATGTAATGCTACTCAACGATCCAGGTCGATACCTTTACACAAACCTAAGCTACAAATTCTAAAAAGATATATCCCAGACCAATATTCTTTGTGTCTGGTCTATACTTATCATTCTTCTTTCATTTATAAAAACTATCTTAATTATATTGCTCTTATGCCCAATTAAAACACCTATTTCTTTTTTCGTCGCAGTATTAAAAAGATGGATTTTTTCAGTATTTCCATTTGAGTATGCCCCGACTTTACCACTAGGAGTAATCCCAACTGCATGCACCATAAAAGTACTTTTTATATGATATGCCTTTTCATCCTTTTGATATACTCCTACGCGTCTATCTTGCCCACCTGTAATTAAAACACCATTTGCATAAGCGATACTATAAATATTATCAACATTTTGGGAATCATAGGTGTTTATTATCTCTGAGGTTATTACATCTATCTCAAGGACAGTTCCACTTTCATCTGCCATAAAAAGTGTGTCTTTAGAATCGTTGAGAAGTATATCACCAATAGTACTTTGCGAAATATGACTCTTGTATACATTGAATTTTTCTTTCGTATCTCTAAGAACTATATCTGAGCCAAATGTTCCAAAAATAATCTTTTCATCATCAACAAAACAAGCTTCTTTAATCGTATATTTATCAGATTCATTGACGATATTTCGTAGTTTATAGTTTTCATATATCCATAGGTTCCTATACCCTTTACTTCCTATACTAAGAATAAGAACCTTGCCATTATAATAATCAACACTCAAGATTCTAGGTGCTTGAAGCGTATTCGTAGTAGAGGATGTAACAAGTGGTAAAAGTATCTGATGCACTATCTTTTTAGAATTGATGTCAAATATATCAATACTTCCCATATCTGTAGATGAATAAAGCTTATCCTCAACAACTACAATATCGCTTACAAAGCCACTAGATTTTAATTCAAAAAGGGGAGAAATAGTTTGTGCAAAGACAAAGGTACTAAAAATAATCATAAAATATAATTTAAACATCAAAAATTATACCAAACTCCAGGAAGATAGATACTTTAAATCACAATCTATTAGAAAAACTCAATCTCTGAATCATCTGCTTCATCATCAAATTGATTTAGCCACATAGATGATATCATACTCAAATCACTTAAAATTGATGGTTCTAAGAACTTGATTCCTTCTAAGTCGCTTGACATGATGTTCTCGTTCCATTTTTTTAAAACAAAGGTAAAAGATTCTAAAAAAATAAAAATAGAATTCACCTGTTCTTCATTTTCCGGAAGATTATTATTTTTCATAATATGTACCAATTCAGATATAGCATACCCGACATCTTTTATAAATCCATAAGGGGATATAATACTTGAAAAACGACTAAGTCTCGCTATTATTATAGGTACAGAGACATCTGTATCATTAGTTTCTAATACAGATATAACTGCTATATCAATTTCAATTTGAAGCTCTTCTAATTCATAGAGGTCTTCAGTTTTAAGTTCAACAAGCTGTTCAAGATCATATTTCTCAATTTGTTCTTGTTGGGTATCCTTTTTCTTTATTTTTTTATCTTTTTGTTTTGAAATACCCTCTTTATAAACCATGGTATCAAGAATTCTAAGTGATTTAGTTAATTCAGCATTTTGTTCTTCAAGTTTTATATTTAAGCTATCAACCTCTTTATAATAGGTATCTAAGTCATTAGTTTCATGAATCGCTTTTGTGACTTTATAAAGAACTCGTTGAAATTGTTTAGAATTAAGTGGTTTTGTCAAGAATCCATCCACACCAAGTTCAATCGCTTTACTTAAATATTCATTCTCATTAAAGGCTGTTAAAAATATTATCGACTGAGCTTCATTGATACGAAGAACTTCTTCACTTAATTCTAAACCATTCATATTTGGCATATTTATATCGGTAATTAGTAAATCATAGTGTTTATTATTTTCTTTTTCATAGGATAAATATTTGTTTAAAGCCTCTTTTCCATCTAAAGTAATATCAATATTTTTAAAATACTTAGAAAATATTTTACCCATAGAACTGCGAAGCAACTCATCATCCTCCGCATAAAGTACACTTATATTTTCTGAATATTTTAAAATTATTTTATTGTCTATTTGCATTATTATCTCCTTTAAAATTAAACTCTATATAAAAGCATATACCCGAATCTGTATTTCGCGCATAAAACTTTCCATCATGATGATTCTCAATTATTGTCTTTGACATATAAAGACCTAAGCCTGTTCCATTCTTTTCGTCTTTTGTTGAAA
>JAFLJZ010000143.1 GCA_022712775.1 Sulfurimonas sp. | reverse complement strand
GAGGCTCTATTTCTGCTTCGCATAATACATGGGCAGGGGTACTTTATGATGGCACTAAAATGTATCAATCCCGCCAGTATCAAATTACCGATATTGTTGATCGGGTAGGAGGTGGTGATTCGTGTATGGGAGGCCTTATTTATGGGTTGTTAACCTACCCTGACGATGACCAAAATGCGCTGGATTTTGCCGTGGCGGCATCCTGCTTAAAGCACACCATTAAAGGCGATGCAAATTTGGTTACGGTAGAAGAAGTAGAAAAATTAAAGGGAGGAGATGCTTCGGGCAGAGTAAGCAGGTAATGTTTCTAAGAAACAAGTTATTTTAGTTAGTGATATAAAATATTAGATAATAATAATTATTAATTAAAAATATTTTCTTAGAGGGGGCAATATTTAAAAACAATAATAATGGCAAGATTTACAAGAATTGAAGTGGCACTAAAAATGAAAGAAACCGGGCTGGTGCCTGTTTTTTATCATAAAGAAATTGAAATATGTAAAAAAGTGTTAAAAGCATGCTACGATGGTGGGGTGAGGGTGTTTGAATTTACCAACCGTGGCGATTATGCCCACGAAGTATTTAATGCACTCAACAAATATGCGGCAGAAGAAACCCCCGAAATGATGCTGGGAATTGGTTCTGTGATTGATGCCGGTACCACTTCTTTATACATTCAAAATGGGGCTAATTTTATTGTATCTCCTGTTCTTAATCCTGAAATGGCAAAGGTCTGTAACCGGAGAAAAATCGCCTGGTCGCCCGGTTGTGGTTCGCTTACCGAAATATCTTATGCCGAGGAATTGGGTGCCGAAGTTGTTAAAATTTTTCCTGGCTCGCAAGTGGGTGGGCCGGCATTTGTTGCAGCCGTTAAAGGACCATTTCCTTGGACCAGCATTATGCCCACTGGAGGTGTAGAACCTACCGAAGAAAATTTAGCAGGGTGGTTTAAAGCAGGGGTTCATTGTGTAGGAATGGGATCAAAATTATTTGTAAAAGGAGCAAACGGAGAATATGACTTTGGAGCTTTAACATCCAATGTACAAAAAACACTTGCCTTAATTAAACGTCTGAAGGAAGAGGCCGGCTAATTAATGGTTGCCCCGTTCTGAAAAAGGTTGACTCTTTCTCCCGCTATTGGAGATGAGTTTTTTATAAAATTTCCGTCTAAAGCTGACTACATTCCTTAGGCCGAACTTAATTCATCAATGGGCAACGCCCATATTATCTGTTTTTATAACTGATGTTATGCAAATCAGTCAGTATCCGGTTCGTACCACCCCGATGGCTATCGGGACAAATTGTTTAAAACATCTGAAATTCGATGATTTGGATGAGTTTATTGATTAAGTCGTGGCACGAATTTTATTTTTTTTGAAATACTGCGTAAAACCAGTAACTAAAATCTAGTTAGTGTCTCTAAGAAAACTCCAACAAGCCACGTCATTGCGAGAGCGGATCCGATAGCTATACGGGTTAAATAAAATCAGCGTAGGGAAATGACGTAACAACCGTCATTGCGAATCTCGCTTTTACGAGATGTGGCAATCTGTTATATGATTAAACAGATTGCCACACCCCCATTGACCTTCTATAAAATAGAAACTCAGGACGGGGTTCGCAATGACGAAATCCACCTGTCAATGGTAGAGCAGAATTTAAATAAAATCAGCGGAGGGGAATGACGTAACAACCGTCATTGCGAATCCTTGTGCTAATTTAAAAATTTCAAGATAATAAGTTGGATGGAGGCAGCCAGGCAGCCAGGCAGGCAGGCAATCTGCTAATTATTTAATAAAATTCTAATTTTAGCAATAATTTATAGTGTTGATAATCAGTGCATTACAATACACGTCAATGGTAGGAACGAAACCTGCCTGGCCGGACAGGCGGGCAATCTCAATATGCTTTATATCTCAGTACGAGGAGATTCTTCACTCCGTTCTGAATGACGATGTAGAGTTTTCTTAGAGACACTAGTTATATGATAGGTTAAGAGACTATTTTTATAAAACACAATAAATTCGATGATACTGAATCATTATCAACCGAAAGAGTAATTAACACTAAGGTTGATTAATTACAATCACAAAGTCTTTTGAATTGGTCGTTATTTCCATGTTTTTGGAAGGGTTCATATATAATCCACCTGATTTTTTTGCGAATTCAGCCCCATTTCTGCGTATGCCAAGGGAAGATTCATTAAGTAATCCTGCCCTATACACTATTTCTTCATAAGTGGTTGTTTTACCAATTTCAATATATTTTTCAATTGGGTAGATGTTAATATTAGCTTTTTTGTCATCAAACAAATTATTAAATACAGAGTACAAATTTGGATTCTCGGAAAGCTGTGCCATTAATAACCCTGCCAAATTATCACTTATAATTAATTCATCTGTTTTTGTAAACTGAGCCAGTTTGGCCTTAGATGAATTGAGTAATTGAGCAACAACCCTAAATGGTTTATCTTGATGTTTTGATAGATACTTGT
>JAFLJZ010000142.1 GCA_022712775.1 Sulfurimonas sp. | reverse complement strand
AGAAGAAAAAGTTTATACACAAGTGGGCATGTGGTATTTAAATAAAAGCAGAGAAGTTTTTATAAGTGGTGACGTGCTATCAGATGGTGATTCTATTACTGCTAATGGCACAATACCAGCAGTTAACTATTCTAGAGATGAATTTATACCTGTAAATACACTAGTAACAATAGTTGATAATTCTACTTATGACACCATTTCCTTTAAGTATAACAATAAGCTTATTGCTTTAATAAATAAAAAATCATACACAGGGTTATCAACAGAACACTTTTTAGCAAAAATGTTTGCTACTACTACTGTAAATTTAAGTGGGTTCACTGAATCAGAGCGACAGTTTATAGTTAAGGGAGATATTGAATTATCTATGAGTAAAGAAGCTGTTATTGTAAGTAGAGGTTATCCACCCATTCATCGTACTCCAAGTCTAAAAGACAATACTTGGCGTTATTGGGAGGCTAGGTTTAACTCTCGTAACTATATCTTTGAAGACAACAAACTTATTCGATTTCAAGATTAATAAATAGAAAATCAGGAACATACAAATATGACAATAGACAACAGTACCGTATCTTATAAAGACTTCTTAAAACAAGGAATGGTTAAGCTTAATGACCCTCAAGAATTCAAAGATTTTATAAATGCTGGACATGAATTTTTAATAGAAAATATTTCTAAAGGTCGTCCTATCTATGGAGTGACTACAGGCTATGGTGAAGCCGGACAAAATTATGCAGCTTTTGAAGAAGCAGAGGAGCTTCAGTACAACCTATTTAGTTTTCACGGTTGTGGTGTTGGAGAATATCTAAGTGCTGATGTATCACGTATTATGACAACAATTAGAATGATAAGTCTCTCAAAAGGTAAGAGTGGGATTAGCTATAATTTATTAGAGAGATTTGAGCTTCTTTTAGAAAAAGAAATTTACCCCCTTATTCCATCTCAGGGTTCAGTTGGGGCAAGTGGAGATTTAACTCCGCTTTCATATATCGCCGCGGCTATTGTTGGTGAGAGAGAAGTAATTTATAAGGGTGAGGTAAGACCTGTTAGCGAAGTATATGCTGAACTTGGAATCACTCCTTATAAGTTTAAGCCAAAAGAAGCCCTTGCTATTATGAATGGTACTGCTGCTATGAGTGCTATTGCCATAGATTCAATCGAGAAGTTTGAGATTTTACTAGCAACTTCTGAGAGTTTTGTAGCTTCGATTTTCGAGCTTTTATTGTGTGATATTACTCCTTTAGAGCCTTTTGTTCACGATTCAAAACCTTTTGATGGACAAAGAAAGACTGCTGCAAATATCTTGGCAAAGTGTATAGATTCTAAACTTACGCACGAGGCTTTTGGAAGATATGAAAACTTCCACCTTGAAGCAGAACAAAACATTCAAGATAGATACTCTATTCGCTGTTCTCCTCAAGTTTTAGGTGTGATTCATGACAACCTAACAATTGCTAAAAAATGGATAGAAACAGAGATTAATGGGGTGAATGATAATCCACTCATCGACCATATAGGTAAAAAAATCTACACTTCTGGAAACTTTTATGGTGGGTATATCGCCCATGCAATGGACACGATGCGTATTTGTGTTGGTAACTTAGCAGACTTACTCGACAAAGAGTTTGGACTTTTAGTTGATCATAAATTTAACAAGGGTTTAGGTGAGAGTTTGAAGCTAAATAAAAAATCAACACATCACGGTTTTAAGGCGATGCAAATTACACTTAGTTCACTCACCGCTGATGTAATTATGAATACAGTTCCAGCCTCACTTCATTCTCGTCCAACAGAATCCTTTAATCAAGACAAGGTAAGTATGGGAACTACAGCTGCACTCCACTTTTCTAAGCAACTACCAGATTTAACAAATATGTTAAGTATAGCGATTATGGGAATGGGACAGGGTGTAGATTTAAGAGGCAAAGATAAGTGTTCTTCTCATCTTCAAAAAAATTATGACTGTCTAAGAAAACAAGTTGAAAAATTAGAAAATGATAGAAGAATGGATTTAGATATTAAAAAAGTATATAAGATGATAGAAAAAGGTGTATTTGTTTAATGAAAGTTCTTATAACAGGCTCTACGGGTTTTATTGGTACTGCTTGTGCAAGGGCATTTCATGATGCTGGATACTTTGTATATTTGCATTATAGAAGTCAAGAAGAAAAAGCGAAAAAACTTTCTAAAGAATTAAAAAACTCTGAGATTTTACAGTTTGATATTACAGATAAGCCTGCAGTTTTAAAGGCTATTGAGAACTTAGACCTAGATGTACTTGTAAACAATGCTGGAATCACAAAAGATAGTCTTTTCTTTTGGATGCAAGATGATGACTGGCATGATGTAATCAATACTTCTGTAAATGGTACATACTTCGTTACCAAAGCGGTCATTAAAAATATGATTTCAAACAAACGAGGCGCTATAGTTAATGTAGCCTCAGTTTCTGGAATCGTAGGAAATGTAGGACAAACGAATTATTCGGCTGCAAAGGGTGCAATGATAGCTTTTACTAAGGCACTTAGTTTAGAAGTCGCACGGTATGGAATCAGAGTAAATGCAGTCGCACCTGGTTTAATAGAATCAGAGATGACAAAAGACTTAGACCTCAAAGAGATGAAAAAATCAATTCCACTTCGTAGAATCGGTAAAGCTGATGAAGTCGCAGAATGTGTATTGTTTTTAGCAAATAAGGCTTCGTATGTAACAGGCGAGGTTTTAAATATTTCTGGTGGCATGGTAAGATGAAAGATATGAGAGAAAACATAGTTCTTGTTCCTACTTTTGACAACCCTAAAAGTATAAAAGCTGTAGCATCTGATGTACTAGAACATGGATATGAACTTATAATTATAGATGATGGCTCAGAGATTAATGTTGAGAGTTTATTTGCAGAAAATGAAAAAGAGCATATCCATTTTTTAAGACATGAGGTTAACAAAGGTAAGGGTGAGGCTATTGTAAGTGGTGTTACTAAGGCTAAGGAACTTGGATTTGATTTCGCTATTAGCATAGATGGTGATGGACAACATTTAGCTTCAGAGATTACTAAACTTTTAGATATAAATAAATCTGCTGAGCTTATTATCGGGGCGAGAAACTTTGACCTTGAACATGTTCCAAATGGCTCAAAATTTGGTCGATGGTTTAGTAACTTTTGGGCATGTTGGGATACAGAGCAGACAATAACTGATTCTTTATCGGGTTTTAGAATCTACCCTGTGAGTATCTTAGACCTTGATATTAAAACCTCACGTTTTGACTGGGAGATGGAAGTACTTGTCCGCCATGCAGAATCAGGTGGGATTATTAGTGAGGTAGTGATTGAGTGTTATTATCCTACACCGGAGGAAAGAGTAAGTCATTTTAGAAAGTGGGGTGACACGGCAGCGATTGTATGGGTTCATCTTCAAATTCTTCCATTTAAGTGGCCTCGTTTTCTTTTAGAAAAAATTACAGGTAAAAAGAAATAACTTGTCTAAAACGAAACAAAGAGGAAGTGGCTGGAGTATAAAACTCGTTTTTAATCTTTACAAACTCTTTGGATATAAGTTTATTTATTATCTTATGTACCCTGTGACTTTTTTTTATTTTTTAGTATCTTCAAATGTACGAAAGGCTTTAAAAATTTATTATAAACGTTTAGATAGTGAGTTTACAAATGCTCTTTATTATGAACATTTGCGTATTTTCGCCATCACAATGGTAGATAGATTTATTACTAAGGCTGACCCCAAGGCTTATGAGTTTATTTATGATGATGGTGATACTCCTTTAGAGATTTTTAAAAGTTCAACTATACTTTTACAATCACATTTTGGTGGTTGGGCTTCATCTTCAAATGCTTCACGAACACCAAATAAGATTCATGTTGTAATGCAAGAGACTATGATGAATTCTATTAAAGAGATAGAAGAAGAGATAGATATAAAGTCTAATATTTCTGTAATTGATTTAAATCAAGGCACTATCGCTGTATCGATTCAGATAGCAAATGCTTTGATGGCGGATGAAATTGTGGCAATTATGGGAGACCGTGCCTCTAATGATAAGGCTGTGATAAAAACACAATTTTTAGGAAAGAGTGCGAGTTTTAACAAAAATCCTTTTCAAATTGCATATAAAATGGGGAAACCTATTTTAGTTTATTTTGTACTTTATGTTGGCATACAAAAGTATAAAATCGAATATATTAAAATAGATATGAATAAAGAAAAGCCAGAAGCGGAAGCTATAGATAAAGCTCTTAAACTGTATGTAGCAAAATATGAAGATGTAATCAGAAGGTATCCAAATCAATGGTTAAACTTTTTTGATTTTTGGTCAAAATGAAAGTAAAAATAATTAGTTCCATCTCTTTACCTATAATAATTTTATTTATAATTGGATATTTTGATACTATGGAATTTTTAAAGATAATACCTACTTTATTATCGCTACTAGTCTTTTTCTTTTTTCTTGAGGCATATGTAAAGAAAAAAAAGTTGATTTTAACATATACTCAGAAATTTTATAAAAAAGAATTAAGTGTAGAAAAGAAAATGTTCTTAGCTTCGAGTGACGGCTATTGGACAGGAATCATTCTTGTGCATACCCTTATTCAAATAGCACTAGTTTTTTATGCAAAGAACGAGTTTTGGGCATTGTATAGTTCTGTAGGTTGGTATATATATTTGTTATTAGCATTAAGTTTACAAATACTATATGAAAGATTATTTATTATAAGTAAGGTGAAATCTTAGATGAAG
>JAFLJZ010000260.1 GCA_022712775.1 Sulfurimonas sp. | reverse complement strand
TCCAAGTGCAAGTTGTGCTTTTGCTGGTTCAATATTTTTAAGTATGGAATCTGAAAAATATTGTTGTGCTAATGTAATATCACCGACTCTTGCATATAAAAGTGCGAGATTAAAGCTTTCGTCATGTTTAATGTTTTTTTCCATAGCTTCTATAGCATCATAATTATTATCAAATAAGGCATTTATCTTAGCACTCAGATGCTTTTGTATTTGTGGGTATTCATTAGAACTTGGATTTTTTAATGAACTAAGTGCTTCAAGATAGTTTTTATTATAATAGTTGATTAAAGTGTAATAGTAAGAATATAAAGGGGAGTTAAATTCGTTGGGTAGATATGCATACGCTAAGTCAATATAATATTTAAAACTTTCTTCATCTTCTAAGTGCAAGGAGCATACTGCCGCATTAATAGCACTAACACATCTTTTTTCATCATTGTTAATCGCTTTTTGAAAAGTCTCAAGTGAAAGCGTGTACTGTTCATTTTTAAGCTGTGCTACTCCTAGATTATATTGTGAGATTGCTTCACTATAAAGAGCAATTTTTTCATAAAGAAAGAGAGCTTCTTCTTTTGAGCCGTTAGAATATAAATAGTTTGCTTTAGCAATCATATTTTCAAGTTTACTAGGTTCTATAGGTTTTTGTTTGTTTTTTTGAAGTTTCTCTTCTATCATATCAGTAGAAATCACTTCATTCTTATCAGTAGATTCAAATACAATGAGTAATATGATGACAATCATGAGGATTAATGCAATAGCTCCAAGACCGATAAAAAGTATTTTTTTCTTTTTGGCCTCTACATCTTGGGGTGTTATTTCTTCTTGGGAATCAGTACTATAGAGTTGTGCTGCATCATCTTCAGCAATAATTACTATTTCTTCTTCTGCACCAGCCATTGTATCCCTTAGTAGTTTTCTATTTTAAAGCAAAAAAAGTACCATAAATTAAAGTATTATTTACATATAATAGCACTTATATATAAAACTAAGGAGAAAAAATGTTAAAATTATTTTTATTATTTAATGTAGTACTTATGAGTGTAGTTCAAGCAAGGGAATATAAAGTTGTATATAACTGTAGTGCTCGTGATGCTGGATATATTCAAAGTCGTATGTGGCTTATCGGAAAAACAATGGATATGGTAAAAGAACAAGGTGATGTCAGCAAGGTTATACTTACTCTTCATGGTGGTTGTGTAGCAATGGTTTCAAAAGATTATGATATGTTAGTAGCCGATGAGGATGTAGCAAAAATAAAAAAAGCACAAGAGTATCTCAAAAGCTTATCAAAAAGAAAAAATGTAAAGATTATTGTATGTGCAATGTCATTACGGGCAAATAGAATCGAAGAAGAAGATGTTTTACCTTTTATAGATGTATCAAAAAATAGTTTTCTTGACACGATTAAGTATCAAAATGATGGCTATGCTCTTATGACTTTTAAATAAATTTTTTTGCTCTTTAAGTATTTGTCTTCTCTTTTAAATATACTATAAAATCATCTTTTGCTAAAGGCTTACTTTCTAAGTAGCCTTGAATATAGTCGCAATCTTGTGCTTTTAAATACTCGTATTGTTCTTGTGTCTCTACGCCTTCTGCAATTACTTTGAGTGAAAAAATTTGTGCTAGGTTTACAATCATATTTACTAGTTTTTTACTTTCATCATTTTTTTCTAAATCTCGAATAAACGCTTGATCTATTTTTAAAATATTTACAGGAAGTATTTTTAAGCTATTTAGAGATGAATACCCTGTTCCAAAATCATCTATACTTAGAGTAAATCCATATTCTCTTAGTTTAATTAATGTTCCTAATTCGTGTTTTGAAAATTCAACAAAATAAGTTTCTGTTATTTCAAATTCTATATTCTTTGGATTTACATTGTACAGTGTAATTCTATTTATAATAGTATCATACAAATCAGTTAAACCAATATCGTAACCAGACAAATTGATACTCACTTTTAAGTTCTCAAAACCCAACTCTTCCCATGTATGCATATCACTACAAACCTGTTCTAAAACAAACATATCAATTTTATCTACAATATGCATCGTTTCAGCAACAGGTATAAATTTATCTGGTCCTATAAAACCTTTGCTTGGTGATATCCATCTAACAAGTGCTTCCATCCCAACTATACTTTTATCAGAGGTCAAGATTTTTGGCTGATAATAGACTATAAATTCTTTGTTTTTTAAAGCGGACTGTATAGCGGTTTCTAACTCTACATTTTCAAGAGCTTTTTTAGTCATACTTACTTTATAAAAGCAAAAACGATTTTTACCATTTTCTTTTGCTCTATACATTGCTGTATCAGCATTTTTTATAAGAACATGAACATCCTCTCCATCGTCCGGAAATACACTTAGTCCTATACTCGCAGATACAAATATACTGTTGCCATCAATTATTATTTCTTTACTTAAAGTGTTTAATATATCATTTAACATTGGTAATAAATCTTCTATATTTGTTACTTCTTCAAACATGATAGTGAACTCATCACCACCAAATCTTGATACAGTATCTGATTCTCTAACTTTTTGCGCTATACGCTGTGCGATTTCGATTAATAATTTATCTCCAACGGGGTGACCTCTTGTATCATTAACATTTTTAAAGCCATCAATATCAATAAATGCAAGTAGAATTTTCGTATGATTTCTTTTTGCTAAGCTTATCGCATGTGAAAATCTTTCTTGAAATAATGCACGGTTTGGAAGATCTGTTAGTGGGTCGTAATGTGCTAAATGTGCTATGCGTTCTTGATTGTTTTTCTCAGTTGTAATATCATGCATTATGGCAATAAAGTACTTTATATCGCCATCTTCATCTTTTATACTTGAGATACTTTCTAGCGCAACAAAAATCTCTCCTTTTTTGTTTCTGTTCCTTATCTCTTGTTCTACTTGACCGTTTGTTAAAAGAGTAGACCATAACTCTTTGTAAAATTCCACATCATGATAAGATGACTTAAGTATATTTGCATTTTGACCAATTAGTTCCTCTTCCTTATAGCCTGTCAAATTTTTAAAGGCATTATTTACACGTAAAATTATTCCATGTTTATTGGTTATGAAGATAGAATCTAAAGTATTGTTAAATACTTGTGCAGATAATATTATTTCTTCTAAATCTTTTTTTCTTTTTCGTAAGTGATAAACAGCACTAAAGCCAATAATTACTATTGAGATTAAGCCTAATAACCATATTAGTACGTATGTTTTTATCATATCTTGGATGGCTATTTGTTCATCGTCCTTATATTTTTTTGTAGGCACAGATACACTTACCCCACCTCTAACGGAACCATTTTTAAATCCAAGGTGACCATGACACTTTTGGCATTTTTGAGCCATCATTACGGGCTTCATAAGGCGTAAGTACTCTTCATCATTTTCTGTTACATATTCCATAATTTCTTTTATACCAGTGTCAAAACTGTCTATGGCATTTGCTTCCCATTGATTCGCTTTATTATTTTTATTAAGGTAGATTTTTCCTACTATTCTTCCCTTTACTCCATAAAGTTTAGAATAATCCTGCATCATCTCTCTTAGCATATATGCAGGATTCATTAATGTCAGTTCTTTACCGTCAGTTGTTACTATATCTCTATCAGGCAAGTGTTTCAACCATGGACTAGGAGGAGTTTTTTTAGTAGGTGTGACATATACTCCACCATGTGATGCAGCCCATTTCCTATAGGCCAAATCTTTATTAAAACTCTCTGTAGCTATACTGGTAAGTGTTTTTGATGTTAAGTTTTTTTGGATTTGTATATTTTGAAAAATAAGAATTATAATAATAGTTGACCACAAAAACAGAATCATACTTGCATACAAGAGTACATTTTTAATGATAGCATTGATTTTCATTAAAATACTCCTAACTAAGATACTAATATATTATATTAACATCTTTAGTTTTAAAGTTTTTTGAATTATAAAAAAGGTATTAGTTTTGAATTTATGAGTTAAGAACTAATGCTTTATTTAAAAGTATGTCCCTTAGGTAAAGTCACAGATTCACCCGTAGCTGATTCATACATTGTACAAGCCCATGAAAAACCTTCATTGCAAGCTTGCTTCAGGTAGGGCATAGCTTCTTCACCTCTACTTTGGCTTATGAGTGTGAATGCTTTTGTTATTGGGCTTTGAAATTCATCATATCTAGCACATCCTTTTTTAATACCTTCATCACAAGCTTTTTTATAATACTCAATAGCTTTTTGCGTGTTATTGTTTTTATAGTACCTGTCTGCTCTTTTTAGTGACCCCGCATTGCTAGTTATAACTAGGCTTATTAGTAGTAATAGTTTTAACATTCTTCTTGTCTTCTCCCTTAGGTTTTATATCTAGCTAGTTCTAATTGTTTTTTTGTATATATTTTTATATAAATTGCCGCACTAGAGATTATAAGAAACATACTAACCCATAAATAGATAATATCTAAATCAAAAATATTCACAACTGCGAAAAAGAAAATTAGGGGCATAAATATTTGTCTATATAAACTAATATAAGGGACTATAAATGGCTTTTTTATACCTTGAAGGGTAGAAACTGATATAAATAATGTAATAAATGCAAAGAATATAAAACTCTCAAATATGATATATGTGTATGCTATATTTACAACCTCTAAATCTGTGTCAAAGAGCATAATCATATGTTTTCCAAACAATGCTATTAAAACTACTCCAATTGCACTCATTGTGTACCCATATTTTAAAGCTTTATGTATAACTTCATCTATTCGATTAAAATTTTTAGCACCAAAATTATTTGATACTATGGACATAACGGCGGTATTTAATCCCAGCATTGGAAGTAAAATGATTTGTTCAACTCTATATCCTATTCCA
>JAFLJZ010000141.1 GCA_022712775.1 Sulfurimonas sp. | reverse complement strand
CCTAAGACTAAAATATTTGAATTTTTATTATCAAGTGTATTTACTGTAGCCATAGCACCAGCTTTTACAACACCATAAATAGGGCAGCTTGCTATTTCACGCATTTCATCAAGGGCATATGCACTCACTGTGTTGCAGGCTACTATAATTAAATCAAGCTCAAAGTTTTTAAAGAACTCTACAGCCTCTAAACCATAACGAATGATAGTGTTTTTATCTTTAATTCCATAAGGAACACGAGCAGTATCCCCGTAGTAAACAATCTCTTCAAAGAGTTGGTGTTCAAGTAAAGATTTTACAACAGTTAGACCACCGATCCCACTATCAAAGACACCGACTTTCATTATGAATCTGTATTCATACTTTCAAGGAATTCTGCATTTGTAGCATTTTTTCCCATCGTGTTATAAATAAATTGAAGGGCTTTGACTTCGTTGTCTTGTTTATGTAACATTTGACGAAGTATAAAGATTTTTTGTAAGTCTTCTTTAGTAATAAGTAGGTCATCTTTACGCGTACCAGATTTAAGGATGTCTATAGCAGGGTAAATTCTTCTGTCTGCAATTTTACGGTCAAGAATTACTTCCATATTACCAGTACCTTTAAATTCTTCAAAGATAACTTCATCCATACGACTTCCAGTGTCTATCAGTGCAGTAGCGATAATAGTTAAAGATCCACCATTTTCAATATTTCTTGCAGCTCCAAAGAAACGTTTTGGACGGTGCAGTGCATTCGCATCAACACCACCTGAAAGTACCTTGCCAGATGAAGGTGTTACAGTATTGTAAGCACGAGCAAGTCGTGTGATAGAATCAAGTAAGATGACTACATCTTTTCCAAGTTCAACTCTACGTTTAGCTTTCTCAATTACCATCTCAGCAACTTTAACATGGTTTTTTGCAGGCATATCAAAGGTTGAACTATATACTTCACCTTTAACACTTCTTTCCATATCTGTAACTTCTTCAGGACGCTCATCAACAAGAAGAACCATTAAGTCCGCTTCAGGATGGTTTGTTGAAAGACCGTGAGCAATCTCTTTAAGTAGTTCAGTTTTACCGCTTCTTGGAGGTGCCACAATAAGACCCCTTTGCCCTTTACCAATAGGAGAGAAAAGGTCAAGCATACGACCAGTTAAGCCTTTTTCAAGGTATTCTAGTTTAAATTTATCTAGTGGATAAAGTGGAGTAAGATTTTCAAATAAAGGTCTTTTTTTACTCTCTTCTGGTGGTAAACTATTTACTGCTTCTATCTTGATAAGTGCATAATAACGTTCTTGCTCTTTTGGAGGACGAACTTGTCCTGTTACAACATCACCATTTCTTAGTGCAAATCTTTTGATTTGTGTGTTTGAAACGTAAGCATCATTAATACTTTCATTGAATGATTTGTCTATCGAACGGATAAAACCATAACCATCTTGCATGATTTCTAAGATTCCACTAAAAAGAATAAAACCACCTTGTGCAGTTTGTGCCTTTAGAATCTCAAAGATAATATCTTGACGTTTCATCTCATTTGGATGTTCAACTTTGAGTTCAGTAGCCATTGCCACAAGCACTTCAATGTTTTGAACACGAAGTTCGTCTATAGTAGCACCTTTTACTGGTGTATGCGAACGTGTTTTATTATTGTTTTTTGGTTTTGTGTTTTTACGAGGTTGTTGTGAATTATTTTCACTCATATAATAAGTACCTTGAGTTGTGTGGGATTTGTCTTATGAAGAAGTTAATGATGCCTTGCACATCAGTTTTAATGGTGTTATTTTACACTAATTGTGACTTTTAGTCAAGTTTAGCCGACTTTTAGATTAGATATACCATCAACAACTGTAGAAATATTTACTTTTGCCTCACTTAAAGTCTTTTGTGTTCTCTCTGCTAGCTTTCTAACTTCATCCGCAACAACTGCAAATCCTCTACCGTGTTCACCAGCTCGTGCGGCTTCTATTGCGGCGTTAAGTGCAAGTAAATTCGTTTGGTCAGCTATGTCAGAAATAGTTTCAAGTACTTTGAAAATATCTTGACTTTGGTACTGTATGCTAGTCACTTGCTCATTTAATACATCTATTTGTTCTTGGCTTGAATCTTGGGATTGTGCTTGTATTTCGAGCATTTTGTTATGCTCTTCGATTGCACGTAAATGTATTTGTACTTTTTTTTCAAGGCTAGTTTGTATATCTTTTAATTTATTTATATGTAGCTCTTGGTTTTGCTTAGTTTCTTCAAGCTTATATATTTTAGCTTGTGAAGATTCTAATTCTATTTTACTTTCTTGGAAAAAAGATTCTTTGAGTGTATTTGAAGTTTCTAATTTGTACTTCAAGTTTTCATTTTGATTTTTTAAGTCTTCTATGTTTAGTTTTAAATTTTTATCTTTTTCATCCTTAGTAGACTTTTGAGAAGTTCTTTTGAAAACAATATAAGAACTTCCTAGACCAAGAAGAAAAAAGACTAGAGCGATAAGAATTGAAAATCCAAAAGAAGTTTCTTTTTGAATATTTTCAGTATCTTTATTTATAGGGGTTTTAACATCAAGCATTGCTTGATAGAGTGTATGAATTTTTTCTAAATCACTTTTACCTAGAACAGTGTTTTCTGTAGAGAGTTTACGGAGTGTTTCAAATGTATACTCTTGTATACTATGTTTATCTGTGGAGTTTGTAAGATTCTTGTTGTGAGTACTTAAAACTAAGAAGTAAAGCTTAACTTTTTCATCAGGACTTAGCTTACTGGCGATTGAATCGATATGCGTGTTTAAATCTGTATATGCTTTTTCTAAAGAAGTAGCATATATATTTATAAATAAAAAAAATAGTAAAAATAGTATCTTCATAAATCATACCATAGCATGATTTATACCAATACTATGCGTATAAATTTTTGTTAAACTCTTCGAATTCTTTTAGTGTTTTTTCTAAAAGTTTTTGTGTATCTTTTAACATCTTAGTTAAAAAATCAATTTCATCAGGCTTCTCAAGTTTTTGGGGCTTGTTATCAAGATGTTTCTGCATAGAGTTATCAAACATTTTAGCAATATTTGTTTTTACATTGTTTTTGTTGTTCTCATCTCTTTCTTTGTTTGGCTCAAAGATACCTGCAATTTGATGTGCAAGCTGTGTTACTGGAGAAGAAGGAGCCGAGTGTTCAAGTTCTTTTAAAAAACTATCGATAAAAGGTTGTGCTATTTTCATAAATGCATCAATCTCTTTTTGGTCTTGGGCATCTATACCATTTGTTTGTATACTAAACTGGAAAGACTGCATAGAAGAAAAACTCATTGTTGTGCTTAATTCATTAGCAGTCTGCGTTTGTGAAAAAGATGTAGACTGTGCATTAGCAAAATCCATTTTTATAACATCACCACTTGAGGTTCTCATCGCTATGTTTAAATCGTGTGATCGGTAGGAATCCATTGCATAAGATGTATTCATCATGTATCCTTTTTTTATAAACTTATTAGTCTATATCGGGTTATCTATTTATTTCTTTAAATTTTAAAACAAAGTAGATTCTAATACTCTTTTGTATAAAATACTTTTATGAATAATAAATACAAAATTTTAATAACAAATGATGATGGTTATGAGGCTAAAGGACTACTTTGTTTAGTGCAAGCTCTCAAAGAACTAGATAATGTTGAAGTAATAGTTGTTGCACCTGCAAATGAAAAATCTGCTTGTGGTCACTCTTTAACTCTGACAAGACCTCTACGTTTTGTAAGTGTAGATGATGAC
>JAFLJZ010000140.1 GCA_022712775.1 Sulfurimonas sp. | reverse complement strand
TGGAGATAAAGATGTTTTATCTTCGGTGAAGTCACCAAAACGACCATCTTCTTCACTACCAATAGGAGCTTCAAGAGAAATAGGTTCTTTAGTGATTTTGATAACATTTTTAACTTTCTCAACTGAAAGACCAACTTCTTCTGCGATTGTATCAACATCCGGCTCTTTACCATGCTCTTGCAGGTGTTTACGCATGATTTTATTAATTCTATTAATAGTCTCAATCATGTGAATAGGAATACGGATAGTTCTTGCTTGATCGGCAATAGCACGTGAAATTGCTTGACGAATCCACCATGTAGCATACGTTGAAAATTTATATCCCTTTTTGTATTCAAACTTATCAACAGCTTTCATTAGACCAATATTTCCTTCTTGAATAAGGTCAAGAAATGGTAGTCCACGGTTTGTATATCTTTTAGCAATAGAAACAACAAGTCTAAGGTTAGATTTTGCCATTTTTGTTTTGCTTATTTCAGAGATATTTTTACCACGTTTAATTTGTTCTAAAATATCAGCTAGTTTATCTGGTTCCATATCAAAAGAATTTTTTGAAGCTTCTTTTGTTTGAACAAGTTTTTTTATTTCCATATACGTAGAAACCATTGTAGCTTCTGGAACCATGTTTGCAATATCTTCTTTTTTAAGTTCTTGAATCTTGTCAACTAAAACTTTATGGTTTGCTTTGAGTGTTGCATTGAAAAGTGGAAGTTTATACTCAAGACGTTTAAGTTCTTTGTCGTAACCATCATCACTTTTAAGTGCTGTCTCCATTGCTTTAACAGGCTCATTGATTAGTTTTGAAGTAGGTCCAAGATCAAGAAGTTTTTCTTTAAGAACAGATTTTTTAAAGGTAATACCAAGAAAGTAGTTTATTATATCTTCATTTAATTCGCCATCTAAAGTTTCTGGTGCTTTTTCTGTGAGTTTTATCCAGTCTTTTTTTGCTTTTTCAAGTGCTTTAAAACTAAAAGTTACTTTTTCTACTCGACTTTTATCATCACTTAAAGATTTAGCGCTTGCTTTAGGTGTTTCTTTTGGAGTTTCTTTATCATCAGTTGTAGTAGTTGTATCATCTGAATCTTCTTTTTCATCTTCAAAGCTCTTGAAAAGTTCTTTAACTCTTCTTTCTCTATTGATAAGAGGTTCTCTGTAGTCTAAGATAAACTCAATAAGATAAGGAACTGAACAGATTGCATCAATAATAATACTCTCTCCACCCTCAATTTTTTTCGAAATCTCTATCTCTTCTTCTTTTGTGAGAAGTGGAATTTGTCCCATTTCGCGAAGATACATACGAACAGGGGAATCAGAACGAGACCATTCAAGAAGCTCATGTTCTTTAAGAATGTCGAATTTTTCAGTCTCGTTGTTTTCGAGCATCTTTCTTTGTGCATCTCTTCTTGCTTCAGATTCTCTATCATTTAAGCGTTTTGCATGTTCAGAAGAAGTATAAAGGCAAGTTTTTGTTTTTAGCGCTAGTTTTAAAATATTTTTAGCTTGTGCCGCTGTAGGCTGTTTTTCAAAAAGTTCTATTAAAGATTCGTAAGTAGCACAGTCTTTTGACTTGCGATCAGTAAAAAATGAATCTATAGCTTTGTTGAGTTCTTTTGCTGTCATATTGGAATTTGCTCCGTATTTATATTGAAGTTTTTAAAGAAAGGATTATACCCAAATTTTCTTAACAATAACTTTATTTTTATGAAAATATTTATGGAACATCTCTTGCTAGCTAAAAGAATAATATATCTTAAATAAGGACGACCTATGCAAACTGGATACTACAGTGCAGCAGCTGGAATGGTAGCGCAATTTAACAGACTAGACAATATTGCTAATAATTTAGCAAATGTTAATACAACAGGTTTTAAAGAAGATAATCTTGTTATAGGTGACTTTATGAGACTTTATAAAGAAGCAAGAGATGAGCTTCCAAATGAGAACAACTCTAAAGAAGGTGCGCAGTTTTTAAATAGAACTTTAACCAAAGCACCTCAAATTGTTGATCAGTATACAAATCATTCTGTTGGGCATATGCAAAAAACAGACAATCAAATGGACTTTGCGCTTTCTAAAGAAGGTCTTTTCTTTGCAGTAGAGACACCTCAAGGTGTTCGTTTAACACGGGATGGTTCATTTACAACGAATGATGAAGGAACACTTGTAACGAAGCAAGGTTACCCAGTTCTTAGCGAGAGTTATTTTTCAGCAGGTGGGAATATAGCCTTTAATACAGAAGATACAACAATAGTAGCAGATAAGAATGGACAACTTTATAAAAATCTTCCAGGAAGTGTTCAACTCGGAATTGAAACAAAACTTTTCATCGCACAACCTGCAAATATTAACTTACTAAAAAAAGAGGGTGATAATCTCTTTAAATATGAAGGTAATGAAGAGTTGAGAAATGTTGAAGAAAGCGGAGCAGTTATCCAAGGTTTTATAGAAAAAAGTAATGTAAATGCGGTAAAGATGATGACACAAATGATAGAAACAAATCGTTTAGTTGGGATGTATCAAAAAGCAATGAGTGCGCAGATGGATGATATGAATAACGAAGCAATAAATAAAATAGCTAAAAAAGCTTAATAGGAGAATAAAACCATGATACAATCACTTTATACTGCTTCAACAGGAATGTTGGGAATGCAGACACAAATCGATACAACAGCTAATAACATTGCCAATGTAAATACCATAGGTTTTAAAAAATCTCGCGCAGAATTTGCAGATCTTATGTACCATGTATCTCAGTATGCAGGTACATCAACAAGTGATGTAACAAAAAGTCCTACTGGAATCGAAGTAGGGCTAGGTGTACGACCAACAGCTATAAATAAAATATTTTCAGAAGGCTCACTTAAACAAACTGATAATGAACTTGATATTGCTATTACAGGAAAAGGTTTCTTTAAGATGGAACTTCCAGATGGAACAGAAGTGTACTCAAGAAATGGTGCATTTAAAATTGATGATAATGGTACTATGGTAAATAGTGATGGATATACACTTGTTCCAGAAGTTGTTATTCCCCCTGATGCTACAAATGTAAGTATTGGTACAGATGGAATCGTAACAGTTGTACAAGCTGGCCAAACGCAGGCAACACAGATTGGGCAACTAAATACAACAAACTTTATTAATCCAGCAGGTCTTCACTCGCTTGGAGACAATCTTTATATAGAAACAGATAGTTCTGGTCAACCAGTTGAAGGAACACCTGGTATAGATGGACTAGGAGTTCTTCGACAAGGTTTTGTTGAACTTAGTAATGTTGAACTTGTTGTTGAACTAACCGACCTAATTACGGGTCAAAGAGCCTATGATTCTAACTCTAAAGTAATTACAACTTCTGATGAAATGCTCCAAACTACAAATAATCTAAAAAGATAAACTAACCTAAAATAGGCTTGATACTAAAACATATCAAGTCTTCTTTTTTCTTCTGTAGCTAACTTGAAACTTTATTGTATATAATTTCATTTATTATATTTATTAAATAAAGGTTCTTAATGCTTCTTGCTAGTATTATTTTTCTAATCACTCTTATTTTTGTTATTTGGCAACCTCGTGGATTGCGTATTGGAACCACAGCCGTTATTGGAGCACTTGTAGCCTTAGCTTTGGGCGTTGTTAGTGTAGATGATATTTGGATAGTAACAGATATTGTTTGGGATGCGACTTTAGCATTTATTGGAATCATCATTCTTTCTATGGTTTTAGATGAGATTGGCTTTTTTGAGTGGTGTGCTATTAAAATGGCAAAATTAAGTCGTGGAAATGGGCATCTCATGTTTGTGTATGCACTTTTATTAGGCTCATTTGTTTCAGCACTTTTTGCAAATGATGGTGCAGCTCTGATTTTAACACCTATTTTACTTGCTAAAATGCGAATCTTAAAGCTTGATGCAAAAACAATTTTAGCATTTTTACTTGCTGGTGGTTTTATTAGTGATAGTGCTTCACTTCCTTTTGTATTTTCAAATCTAACCAATATTGTAACTGCGAACTATTTTAGTATAGGATTTTTAGAGTACATGAGTAATATGATGCTGCCATTTGTAGTAAGTGTATTTGCTTCTATAGTTGTTTTATGGGTAGTTTTACACAAAGATATCCCAATGTATATAGATGTAGGTTTATTAAAAAACGAAGATGATGTTCTTAAGAGTAAAGCACTATTTAAATTTTCTTGGTTTTTTCTAGTGCTTCTTTTAGGTGGATATTTCATAGGCGATTTTTATGACTTACCTATTAGTTTATTTGCTCTTGGTGGAGGGCTTTTATTTCTAGGAATTGCAAGTTTCACAAAAAATGCAAATGCAAAAAAGATTATAAAAACTGCACCTTGGCAGGTTGTTTGGTTTTCCTTAGGACTTTATGTTGTTGTGTATGGTTTGAAAAATGCAGGATTAACTGAATACCTCACTATAATTCTACAAGATTTAGTTACACGAGGTGACCTTATAGCGGTGGTTGCAACTGGATTTATTTCAGCTTTTCTTTCAGCCTTTATGAATAATATGCCAACAATTATGATTATGGATATAGCCTTAAAAGATGTTGATAATATGAAGCTTGTATACGCAAACATAGTAGGGTGTAATTTAGGACCTAAAATGACACCATTTGGTTCACTTGCAACGCTTCTTTGGTTGCATGTGCTGGAGCAAAAAGGTGTAAAAATAGGATTTTGGCAATACTCTAAATTTGGATTAATTGTTACTCCTCCTGTTCTTTTAGCTGTTTTGCTGACATTGGTGTAAAGAATGAAAAAAGTTTTAATTATGTGTACTGGAAATTCTTGTAGAAGTATTATAGGTGAAGCACTTATTAATGCAAAACTTAGCGGTGTTGAAGCTCAAAGTTGTGGGGTCGTGCCATCAGGCAAGGTTAATGTTAATGCTAAAAAAGTACTTCAAGAAAACAATATTTGGGATGAAAAGTATTATTCTAAACATTTAGATGAAGTGAAGTATAATGATTTTGATTTAGTAGTTACTGTGTGTTCACATGCGCAGGAAACTTGTCCAGTGTTTCCTTTTGGGATTAAAACTATTCATGTAGGTTTTAAGGATCCTGATGGAAAAGATTTTGATGCTTTTTTAGATACATATAAGGAAATAGAAGATACTTTATTAAAGGAAGTTCAAAAGGCTTTATTTTAAGAGATTTAAGCCAGTTTTTCTAATTTCTTCGTACTTGTTAAAATGAAAAGTTTTATAGTTTTTTGTATTTGCTTGGAGAAGGTATATGTTTTTACTAGAGTTATTTAAAAAAGCTTTTGTTTGGTTGTAAATAAGTATTCTTATTGATTTTTCGAACATCTCTAAAATATTACTTGTTTTGAAAAAATTATCTGGCATTTGAGAGCTAAAAGAGTTTTCCCCAAGTACATCGCTCGCTAGTACTGTATCATAACTTGCCTGGTTGATTCCAAGGTTTTCACATAAAAATCCATCTGAATAAATTCTACCCTCTATGCTTACCTCTTCAAATACACCAGGAATAGCCATACTTGCTAAAACTGCATCCTTAATCTTGACGTTATCATTACAAGTAAAAACACGAATATCTCCGTTTAATAAGTCTGTGGTTATGAGTTTAAGTGGAATATTTGTATCTTTCATTGTTCTATCTAAAAAAATCTTGTCTAAAATGGCATAAATTTTTTTATGTTTAATTATAGCGTTTCCAGTAAATGAAAATTTAAGCCAATTAAAAATATTTGAAAACTCTACAAAAAGAGCAAATATATCTTTTTCTTTCATGCCAATAGATAGGCAAGACCCTATAATCGCTCCCATACTAGTACCTACAATTTCTGAGGGATATAAATCATTTTTCTCTAAGTCATGTAGAAGCCCTAAATGTGCTATACCTAAAGCTCCACCACCTGATAGAACGAGAGAAAAGTTATTTTTTTGTAATGTTTGAACCATGAAATTATTATATCCTAAAAGTAAAAAACAAAGCTCTTTATAAAAATAAAATCACAATTTAGTTTTATTCTCAGTATGTTTATACTTATATGAAATGATGGAGTTTAGAGGGATTTATTAATATATATTTGATTTTGTGACTATCTAAATATTTTTGAAAGTTAATCATGTATGTTGAAGTTGCTTCAACACCAATTCGGATATTCTCGAAATGATTAACGCTTTCTAGTAAGATGAAAAAGTTAAAAAAACCGTCTAAATCGTTAGAGTAGGAATTGTATACACTGCTTGAAAAATCGCCATTATTAATACATATATCAAATTTACTTTTTGCCATATCAACGCCAATGTAAGTTATGTCATTTACTTTAGTCATAATGTTTTATCCTATTTGTTTATTTAACTATTCTCTTATTCAGGCATATAGCCTAGTATTTTTTTCAGTTCAGTATTGAAACAAAAGCCTATTCTAAATTGCAGTCAAAAGGACTAAGATATAATTCAGGCATAATAATATTTTAAGGTAAAAAAAGGAATATTTAGTATAAATTGACAAATTGACAAATTGACAAAATGACATAAAATGTTAAAAAGTCAAAAAGTTTCTAAGCCCCTTAATTACTTATTAACATCATAAGAGATATAATCGCAAAAATATAAGTCAAAAAGTAGGATTTTAACAAATGGAAAAAGCAAATATTGATGGAAAAGTTTGGACTTTTGGAAAAGATGTCGATACAGATTTAATTATCGCTGCGAGATACCTGAATACTTCAGTTGCTGAAGAGTTAGCAAAACATGTCATGGAAGATGCTGATCCAGAGTTTGTTACAAATATGAGTGTAGGCGATGTTATTGTTGCCGGTGAAAACTTTGGTTGTGGAAGTTCTCGTGAACATGCACCAATAGCACTTAAAGCTGCAGGTGTCGCTGCTATTGTCGCTCCAACTTTTGCAAGAATTTTTTATAGAAATTCATTTAATATGGGTCTTCCTATTTTTGAACTTCCAGAGAGTGCAGAAATTACTCAAGGTGATGAAATCAGCATAGATATGAATGCTGGTACGATTACGAATAAAACTACAAACAAATCATACAACTTCACTCCAATCCCTGCTTTTATGCAAGAACTAATTGATGCAGGTGGTTTAATGAACTTTGCACAAAATGAAATCAAAGGTAAATAGATGAAACCATATAAAATAACACTAATCAAAGGTGATGGAATTGGTCCTGAAATCATAGACGAAGCAGTAAAAGTTTTAGATGCTGTTGCTTCATGTTGTGAATTTGAATTTTCGTATGATGAAGCTTTGATGGGTGGTTCTGCATATGATATTACAGGTGATCCTCTTCCTAAAGAAACAATTACTAAGTCACTTGCCTCTGATGCTGTTCTTTTTGGTGCTATCGGTGGTCAAAAATGGGATAATCTTCCTCGTGAAAAAAGACCGGAATCAGGACTTTTAAGATTCCGTAAAGAACTTGGAGTTTATGCAAATTTTCGTCCAGCAGTTGTGTATGATGAACTTATCAACGCTTCTTCACTTAAGCCTGAAATCATCAAAGGTGTTGATATTATGGTAGTTCGTGAGCTTATTGGTGGAATCTACTTTGGTGAGCCTAAAGGTCGCACAGAAGACAAAGGCTGGAATACTATGGTGTATACGCGTATGGAAATTGAACGTATCGCACATCGTGCATTTAAAGCTGCACAAAAAAGAGATAAAAGAGTTTGCTCTATTGATAAGGCAAATGTTCTTGATGTATCTCAACTTTGGAGAGATGTAGTAACTAAAATATCTGCGCAGTACCCAGATGTAGAACTTACGCATATGTATGTAGATAATGCTGCCATGCAGTTAGTGTTAAATCCAAAACAATTTGATGTAATGTTAACTGGAAATATCTTTGGTGATATTCTTTCGGATGAAGCATCTATGCTTTGTGGTTCAATCGGTCTTTTACCATCAGCATCAATTGGTGATAAAATTGGTGTATATGAGCCTATCCATGGTTCAGCTCCAGATATTG
>JAFLJZ010000243.1 GCA_022712775.1 Sulfurimonas sp. | reverse complement strand
TTTATTATAAATTCACGACATAAAATATCACAAAAGTTAATAAAAAGCAAATTTCATTTTGTTATAATTTTATGAAGGAGTAGTTTGTTAAAAACCACCTCCTCTAAAACTCATAACCCAAAGGGTAAATATTAAGCAACTTCCGCCGCAATTTTCTTAGCTTTAGCTTCAACTTCTTTGATTCCACCAACCATATAGAAAGCAGCTTCTGGAAGGTCATCATATTTACCTTCTAAAAGACCTTTAAATCCTTCAACAGTGTCTTTCAAGCTTACAAGCTTTCCCGGAGAACCAGTAAATACTTCCGCAACATGGAAAGGCTGAGATAGGAAACGCTGAATCTTACGAGCGCGCGCTACAGTTAATTTATCTTCCTCAGAAAGTTCGTCCATACCAAGAATCGCAATGATATCTTGAAGAGATTTATAAGTTTGAAGAATTTTTTGAACTTCACGAGCAATTCCGTAATGTTCTTCACCAATAATACGCGGATCAAGAATACGAGACGTTGAATCAAGCGGATCAACCGCAGGATAAATACCAAGCTCAGCGATAGAGCGGTTAAGAACTGTAGTCGCATCAAGATGGGCAAATGATGTTGCAGGCGCAGGATCAGTCAAATCATCGGCAGGTACATAAATCGCCTGTACAGATGTGATTGAACCTTTATTCGTTGAAGTAATACGCTCCTGCATTTGACCCATTTCAGTCGCAAGTGTAGGCTGATAACCAACCGCAGACGGAATACGACCAAGCAAAGCCGAAACTTCTGAACCAGCTTGTGTGAAACGGAAAATATTATCTACGAAGAAAAGTACGTCCTGACCTTCTTCATCACGGAAATATTCAGCTTGCGTCAAGCCAGTAAGAGCAACACGAGCACGAGCCCCTGGAGGCTCATTCATTTGACCATAAACAAGTGCCGCTTTTGATTTATGCGGCTCTTCCAAGTCAATAACTCCAGACTCAATCATTTCGTGGTAAAGATCGTTACCCTCACGAGTACGCTCACCAACACCAGCAAATACTGAATAACCACCATGAGCTTTTGCAACATTATTGATAAGCTCCAAGATAAGTACAGTTTTACCAACACCAGCACCACCAAACAGACCAATTTTACCACCTTTAGAATAAGGAGCAAGAAGGTCAATTACTTTAATGCCAGTAACAAGAATTTCTGTTTCAGTCGCCTGATCAGCAAAAGCAGGAGCTTCCGCATGAATCGGAGCTTTTTTCTTAGCTTTGATAGGACCACATTCATCAATCGGCTGACCGATAACATCCATGATACGACCAAGAGTCTCAGGTCCGACAGGAACTGTGATTGGCTCACCCGTATCAATTGCTTCTGCGCCACGCGTCAAACCATCTGTTGAATCCATCGCGATAGCACGAACAGAACTCTCACCAAGATGCTGTGCAACTTCGAGAACAAGCCTTTTGCCGTGATTATCAACTTCCAAAGCGTTTAAAATAGCCGGAAGCTCCCCACTATTAAACTTCACATCGACAACCGCCGAAATGATCTGTGTTACTTTACCTATATTTTTCTTTTTAGCCATTATCTTCTCCGATTAATAACGTTCTTATTTTTTTGCCTGAACCATCAAACTTACACCAAATGGTAGTCTTATTTTATCAAGTAAAAATTTCTCACTTGCAAAAATCTTTTGCAATATTTTATTAATAATTCTAACTTTTGGCATAGATACATCAGAACGCCCCTTCTTTCCAAGTATATTATTCATTTTCCGAACAATATAAATCATTGGAAAGAGCCAAAAATTAAAGTAACCAATAAAACCAACTTCTAATTTACTTTTCTTAAAAGCTTTTAAAAGCCCTTTTTTATTATAGCGCCTTTTGTGATGAGCTAAATCATCATGTTCTGACCATAAAAAAAAAAGCAGGCACGGTTGCAAAAAACATTCCACCATCCGCTAATAGCTTTTCTAGCGCCTGTATTGTTTCACTATCCTCATCGATATGCTCCAATACATCAAACATAACAATCATGTCAAATTTCATATCTTCAAAAACAAGTTCCTCGGGCAATTTCCCAGACCTTATTTCTTTAGCTACTCCCTTATCTTGAGCTTTTTCCTTCGCCCAATCATCAAGTTCTATAGCATATACCTCGCCATATTTAGCGAGCATTTCAAGATTGCCACCAGTTCCGCAGCCAACCTCTAAAATTTTTGCATTAGACGGGAGATTAAAACTTTTAATTCGCCTATCTAATATTTCTCTCCTAGCAACAAACCACCAATGAACATTCTCAACCTTTTGCAGCATTTTATATTCATGGCTTTCCATAGCTAATTATTTATTTCCTGTTTTTCCTCGGATTTAGAAATAAGAGCAATTTTAAAATCCCCAAAATCTTTATTCAGTACTCTCTTAAGCATATAAAAGGCTGCATACAAACCTACAAAGAAGCCTAATATAACTGATGTTAAAGGCATTTTAACCCCAATTACCGCACTAATAATTCCAAGCAAAACTCCAATTATCAACCCACCTGCGACAGACAGTAAAATCGAACGCCATACCCACGCCCACCAGATTCTTATAGTTTTATTCCAAGTTACTTCAATTTCCATATCTAAACCGCCTCTGCACCTGCAACAATTTCCGTTAATTCCGTAGTAATTGCTGCTTGGCGAGTTCTGTTATAAACTAAACTCAACTTATCAATCATATCGCCTGCATTTCTTGTAGCATTATCCATTGCAGTCATTCTTGAGCCTTGCTCACTTGCTGAAGACTCAAGTTGCGCATGGAAAATCTGAATTGCGATATTTTGTGGTAAAAGTTGAGAAAGCACCGCCTCTTCACTTGGCTCATAATCGCAAACTGAAAGCGCACCTTTATCAACTTCTTTAATACCCGCCTCAACAGCCGATAAATCAAGAGGAATAAGCGGTTGGAAAGTCACAATCTGTGTCAAAGCATTTACAAATTTATTATAAACAACCGAGCAAGAATCAATTTCACCTTTCTCAAACATAGAAATTACTTTTTCAGCCGTCTCCTCAGATGCAAAATATTCAGGTTGTGCTGTTTCTGATGTGAAACGCTTATCAATAATTTTGCTCCCATGGTCGCCTTTTAGAAGCTCAAAACCTTTTTTACCGATAGTAATAACTTTAACTGTTTTGCCTTTTTTAGAAAACGCAGCAATCTTACGTTTTGTTGCTTTTG
>JAFLJZ010000139.1 GCA_022712775.1 Sulfurimonas sp. | reverse complement strand
AAATCTTCTGCGATAGAACAAGATCTTCAAAGTAGAAAAGATGAGATTAGAAGTGACTTTGAATTTCTTTTTGAAGAGCATTTAAAAATTGCAAATTGGAATATTCCTGAAGCAGAGGACCAAAAAATTGCAGAAGCTTTAGCGCTAATACTTGAAGAAAAATTTAGTGAGATAAAGCAAAAAATCAAAGAAGGAAAGTACCAAGAGCAACGAACAGATTTTTGGAAATAAAATGAGTCAAAAAGCTAAATCTAAAAGTGTTGTAGCATTAGCACTTTTTTGGATAAGTGTATATCTGTTGATGGTGCTAGCTCCATTAATTGTGTTAAATATAGGAGAAGTGCCTCAAGGTTCAGGATTTTGGTGGGATTTTTCTATGGCTCTTGGTTTCGCTGGAATGGCGATGATGGGGGTACAGTTTTTCTTAACAGCAAGATTTAAAAAAGCAAGTGCTCCTTTTGGTATAGATATTATTTACTATTTTCATCGTTATTTAGCGATAGCTGCGTTTGTTTTTATATTTTTACATTTTCTTATTATTCGTATTGATAGCGTAGAAGCACTTGGTGTTATTAATCCACTAGAAGCACCATGGTATATGACAGCAGGTCGTGCTAGTCTTTTACTTTTTATGCTGCTTATAGTCTCTTCACTTTTTCGAAAACAGTTGAAAATTGAGTATGAAGCGTGGCGTATTTTTCATATCATTGTTGCAATTGCTGCATTTATACTTGCTTTAGCTCATATTGAAGGTGTTGGATACTATATTGCAGATCCCCAGAAACGCTGGTTGTGGACATCTTATACTATATTTTTTCTACTGCTGATGGTTTATGTTCGTATAGTTAAGCCATGGGGCATGAAAAAACACCCTTACAGAGTTGTTGAAGTTACAAAAGAGAGGGGAGACTCCTATACTCTGTGTCTTAAACCTGAAGGTCATGCAGGTATGGAGTTTAATGCTGGTCAATTTGCTTGGTTAACACTCAGAGACTCTCCCTATCATATTAAAGAACACCCTTTCTCTTTTTCATCATCACCAGATTCAAATATTATAAAATTTACTATTAAAGAGCTTGGTGATTTTACAAAAACAGTTAAAGATACAGCTATTGGTGATATTGCATACTTGGATGGTCCTTATGGAACATTTACTACAGATAATTACCCGGAGGCACCAGGATTTGTCTTTATTACAGCAGGTGTTGGTATAGCTCCTATTATGAGTATGCTACGAACAATGAAAGAACTCAAGGAGAGAAGACCTCTCGTTTTTCTTAATGTTAATAAAAATTTAGAGAGTATAATTTTTAAAGAGGAGCTAGATGAGATAAGTAATCATCTTGATTTAAAGCTTGTGTATCTTTTAACAAAAGAGGATGAATCGTGGCAAGGAGAAAAAGGTCATATTTCAAAAGAGTTATTTCAAAGAATTCTTCCCCAAGACTTCACTCAATTTGAGTATTTTATCTGTGGTCCTGCACCAGTAAGTGATACAACTCAAAAAGAACTTTATAGACTAAAAGTGCCTTTAAGCAGAGTTCATTTTGAACTCTTTGATATGGTGTAGGAGATAAAATGCGTGAATTGATTTCAAAATTTATTGTACTGCTCACTTCAATATTGATTATTGTACTCTCAGCGCTATTTGCTGTTTCTCAAAACAGAGATAAAACAGACAAAGTAGAAGAGTTCTCCAAACCAGTAGAATTTAAAGTAGTATCTTTAGATTATGAGAAAATTAAAAAAGGAAAAGAGCTCTTTATAAACCAAAATTGTGCACGCTGTCACTCGATTGAAGGTAAGGGAAATAAAAGAAATCCTCTCGATAGTGTTAGTAGTAAACTAGAAGAAGAGGTACTTCAAGATTGGATAATCGGTGCAGATAGATTAAAAGATACGATGTCAAAGCGTGCGTTTGAGCAGAAGCAAAAATATAAGCAACTTTCATCTAGTGAATTAGAAGCTTTAGTTGAGTATATGCAGAGTTTACGCTCTAGTAAAAATATACCAATAATAGTAGATACACCACAACCGAGGAGTGAAAAAATTGCTTTTGGAGAAAATGGTAAATGTTTAGAGTGTCACAGCAATGCTGGATATATGATGCAAACAGTAAAGCCAAAAAATGTAAGTTCAGATGATGGTTGTGCAGTAGCACCATCTAGACCAGCCTTTTTAAATACTTTTGTAAATAAAGATTTTAAAGATAGTACACATGGAAAGCTTGGTTGTACAGGATGTCATGGTGGTGATGCAATAGAATCAGACAAAGATAAAGCACATTCTAAAATGGTATCAGCAGAGACAAAATGTATCGCTTGTCATAGTGATATTGTTAAATTGCACTCTACTAGTTTACATGGCACATTGAGTGGTATGGCTCATGCACTAAAGCTTCGCAGTGGTGAAGAGAATTTTCATAAACTAGAGATGGTCTGGAATAATGATTGCAAAAGCTGTCATGGAGGGTGTGCAGATTGTCATGTTACTTTGCCAAAAGCTGTTGGAGGTGGCTTACTTAAGGGGCATGAATTTTTAAAGCAACCTCCTATGAAAGAGACTTGTGCTGCTTGTCATGGCTCACGAGCTGGTGCAGAGTACTTAGGAACACATGAGGGTGTTGAGAGTGATGTTCACTTTGAAGCGGGTATGCACTGTTTAGATTGCCATAAAAATGACTTACATGGAGATGGTACAACTTATACAAGCAGGTGGGATGTTAAAGGGCGAGCTCAATGTACAGATTGTCATGATGCTTTGCCAAACAACTCAACTTCTCAGCACAATGATTTGCATAAAAATGTAAGTTGTCAAGTCTGTCATGCCCAGCCATACCAAAACTGTTTTGGTTGTCATACACAGATGAAAGATGGTAAATATATTCGCAAAACCACCCATAAAAGTATCGATTTTAAAATAGGGAAAAGCACACTCAAAGACTCTTTATATGAGTACACAACTCTTAGGAGTAACCCTGTAGCAAGAGATAGCTTTGAGAATTTTGGTAAAAATCTAATGCCAAACTTTGATGAACATCCTACATGGAAGACAATTGCATCCCATAATATCAAACGCGTAACGCCACAAAACAGAAGTTGTAAAAATTGTCATGGAAATAAAAAGTTATTTTTACAAAAAGAGGATCTTGATGAAAACGGATCAAAAGCAAACTATTCTGTTATACCAAAAGAGATATAATAGTAAAAAGAGGAGAGAAAATGAAAATGTTAAATATCAAAAAGAGTTCTATGATGGTTGTGATGGCCGTTGTATTTGCTTCAACTTCGTTAAACGCAGATAAGTTATCACTCAATACACCAAACTTAAATGCATGGCAGTCCACTTACGATAATTTAAGGGACTTAACTCCTAAATGGGGTATGCAATCAATCGAAGCAATAAAAACTTCTCTTGATGTTGGTGTACCTATGGTTTTACTGGATGTAAGAACTTCAAAAGAGCATAAAGATGGTGTTATAAAAAATGCGCAACTTATAGCACTTAACGATTTAGCAAAATCTGAAAGTATTGCTAAATTGCCAAAAGATAAAAATGCGATTATTGCGATTTATTGCAAGGGGAGTGTGCGCTCAACACTTGCTATGGGACTATTACAGCAACTTGGTTATAAAAATGCGATTATGATTAGTGGTGGTATGACTGCTTGGAAAAAAGCGAAGTATCCTACTGTCAGTATAAAGTAAATTAGAAGCCAAAAGAAGAACTGAAAGCATGAATAAAAGTTGGCATAATATAAATGAAACAGAAGCAGTAGAGATATTCGCTTCAAATTTACAAAGTGGACTAGAGAAGAGTGAAGTAGATAAAAGATATCAAAAGTATGGTGCAAATATTTTAACTGCTAAAAAAACAAAAGGTCCTTTAGCTCGCTTTCTGCTTCAGTTTCATCAAGCTTTAGTTTATATTTTGCTTGTAGCAATTATTGTAAAATTATACTTAGGTGGTTATGTAGATGCTGGTGTCATTTTTGGTGTCGTTATGCTCAATGCCATTATAGGATTTACTCAAGAGGGCAAGGCTTTGAGTGCCTTAGATGCCCTCTCAAAAGCTCTTTTGACTATGAGTACAGTTTTACGCTCAGGAGAGAAGCAGATTGTTGATGCTAAAGAGCTTGTAGTAGGAGATATTGTGCTGTTGCAGTCTGGTGATAAAGTGCCTGCGGATATGCGTCTTTTGAATTCTCGTGAATTGCAGATTGATGAATCCGCTTTAACTGGTGAGTCACTGCCTGTTTCTAAATTAAGTTCTATATTAAATGATGAAACCTCCCTCGCTGATCGCAGTAATATGCTCTACTCATCTACATTGGTTACATATGGTACAGGCATTGGAATTGTCGTTGAGACAGGTGATAATACAGAAATTGGTAATATTTCAAAACTTCTTAGCAATACACAAGTTCTTGCTACACCACTGACGCGTAAGATTGCTAAATTTAGCCATATTTTACTATTAATTATTCTTGGACTAGCAACGATAACATTTTTTGTAGGTCTTTGGCATGGCAACTCATGGGAGAGTCTATTTATGGCATCCGTTGCTCTGTCTGTTGCTATGATACCAGAGGGACTACCTGCGGTTATGACAATTATTTTAGCTATAGGTGTATCACGAATGGCTAAACGCAATACTATTATCCGTCATCTTCCTGCTGTTGAAACCTTAGGAAGCACTACTGTAATTTGTTCAGACAAAACAGGAACTTTGACTCGTAATGAGATGACGGTGCAAGAACTTTGGTGTGGAGATGAGAATTTTGAGGTAAGTGGAATTGGATATGCCCCTGATGGTGAGATTCAACAATTAAATCAAAGGTTTGACATTAGTACAAAACCAGCTCTTTTGGAGTTATTAAAGTCTGGCTTTTTATGTAATGATTCTATGCTCAAACAGGGTGAAAAATCATGGATTATAGAGGGAGATCCTACAGAGGGAGCACTTCTTGTTTCGGCTAAAAAAGCAAAGATAGACTTTGATTTGCTTAATAAAGAGCTACCTAGAAAAGACACAATTCCTTTTGAATCACAATATCAATACATGTCAACTCTTCATTTTGGTAAAAAATCAAACAAGCATATAATTTATTTAAAGGGTTCTGTAGAGAGTGTTTTAGAGCGTTGCAGCACCTTTATGGACATAGATGGAGGTTCAGCATCCATTAAAGATATAAATATTCAAGCTCAAATAGAAGCTATGGCAAAAAAAGGTTTGAGAGTATTAGCTTTTGCTAGACTCATTACAGATGAAAATATTCAAAGTATTGAGCACAATTATGTTTCAAGTGGGTTAGAATTTATTGGTCTACAAGGAATGATAGACCCACCAAGAGAAGAGGCAATTCGTTCAATTTCAGTTTGTAAAAATGCTGGAATAGCAGTAAAAATGATTACAGGAGACCATGCTATAACAGCCGCTGCAATTGCTCAAAAAATGGGTTTATATCAAACATCTGTAAAAGATAAAAAAGATGTTGCAATCACAGGAAAACAACTTGAATCTTTTAATGATGGTAAGCTAATTCAAATTGTTAACACTAAATCAGTTTTTGCCAGAGTTACACCAGAACAAAAGTTGCGTATAGTAGAGGCACTTCAAGCAAATGGTGAAATAGTTGCAATGACTGGAGATGGAGTAAATGATGCACCGGCTGTTCGTAAAGCAGATATTGGTATTGCCATGGGAATTGCTGGTACCGAAGTCGCCAAAGAAGCCGCGGACATGGTATTAACTGACGATAATTTTACTTCGATAGAAGCAGCAGTTGAAGAGGGGCGAGGTGTCTTAGATAATATTATAAAGTTTCTCAGTTTTATATTAGCAACTAACCTTGGTGAAGGGCTTGTTATTATGGTTGCTATTTTGGCGGGCGAAACATTGCCTATACTTCCGGTTCAAGCACTTTGGATTAATATGACAGCAGCTGTGTTTCTTGGCTTAACATTGGCTTTTGAACCACGTGAGCCTGGACTAATGGAAAAACCACCTCGTTCACCATCAATGGCGATACTAAACAAAGAACTTATTTT
>JAFLJZ010000138.1 GCA_022712775.1 Sulfurimonas sp. | reverse complement strand
TTAAAAGGTGCAACTTTGATTCCACGTTCATGTAAAAGATAGGTAATGGAAAAAGCAAGAGTAGATTTTCCTGCGTCGCTACTTGTTCCGAATATACTTAAGTGATTCATTTTTTTGTTTTTTAACATTTTAGTAATCTTTTTAGTTTATTTCTATCTAAAGACATATTTTTTCCATTGATTGTATCAACTTTATATTGTATATTCTCGGGAGAGATTTGCTTTAAAATTTCTTCAAAATGATTTTCTGTTTTTGTAAATAATCTTTTATATCTATACACAAAATTTGTATGTTCATTTGATTTATTTAAACATAATTTTAATTTTGGTATCAAATAATTTTCAGTTGTAATTTTTAATAACTGATGATAAAGCTTTTTTGACATTTTACGATAATGAAATTTTGTATGATTTGGATTTAATGCAAATGGAAAAATATCTAATGTGATGAAACCATTTTTATAAAAATATTCATACATCATATTTTTTTGTTCAACTGTTGATTTTGGTTTTACTAATATTTGTTCATCATCTAAAAATGCTTCTAAATCTTTAAAGTGAAAAAATACACTTGTTGGTGTATTAGGGTTATATATATATCTTTGAATATTACCAAATAAGGGTGATTCAGAAATCATTATAATTTTTAAGTTATCAATTTTATCAAATTGTTTTTTCCAAAGCTTTTCAGTTATCTCAAATGCATTTCTGAGGTAATTTTCATCTTCTTCAAAATATTGAATCATATTTTGTTCTTGGTAAATTTTTTGAAGTGCATTTGAAAGTGGTTTCCATTGTATCTCTATCATTTTTTAAAAACCTTTTTCATCTCTATATCAAAGTCAGATTCTATTTTTTGCGTTTTGTTGAACTCATCATACTCTGAATGGGCTTTTAACTCAGCTTCTCTTTTTGAGATACTACCTTTACCCTCTAAGATTCTATACTCAGTAAACTCTAAAAATTTATTGACAGATTCTGCTACTTGGGTCATGTTCAGTGTTGTTCTATTCCCTATAAGTATTTCTATATAATCGAAGTAAGCAGATACTGCACGCTCAAGGCTTTTTATATCTTTTTCACTTAGATAATTTTTAGCTACGGTAGTATCTGATTTTAATACTCTTCCCTTTGGTGAGTTTTTAAAAGTTTGTAAACCCATGTAGGGTTTTGTTTTGTCTGCCCTACCATGTATTATTTCGGCAGCTGTTTGTCCACTTATGGCAAAATGAAATCTATTTTGTATAGTTGCATAAAACTCTTTTGTAGTTTCAGACTTAGAATCGTAGTCAATGCTACACTCTGCAAAAATATCGGTAATCTGTTGATAGATTCTACGTTCACTTGTTCGGATAGACCGAACACGTTCAAGTAACTCTTCGAAGTAGTCTTTACCAAAGTAACGACCATTTTTAAGCCTTTCATCATCCATGGCAAAACCTTTGATGATATACTCTTTTAAAATTTTTGTAGCCCAGATTCTAAATTGTGTAGCTTGTGATGAGTTTACACGGTAACCGACAGAGAGAATTGCATCGAGGTTATAATATTCAACTTGTCTATTAACGTTTCTATTTCCCTCTTTTTGAACTGTTACCAAAATGGAAACAGTTGCATCTTTGATGAGTTCACCATCTTCATAAATATTATTTAGATGTTTAGAAATAGCTGGGACATTAACCCCAAAAAGCTCAGCCATTCTCTTTTGAGGGAGCCATACAGTCTCATTATGGACAAATATTTCGACTTTTATTTCATGGCTAGGTGTAGTATAAAGGAGAAATTCTGTGAGTTCATCTTTAAGCGTAAGAGTTTTATTTTTGTGCATTGGATACTCCAAAACTAATTTTAAATGATTTTAGCGAAAATAAAATTCTTATCTTTGAAGTATGACTCTTTGACATATAAACAAGTTCCATATCAATTACTTTCTTCAAAAATATCAGTTATATAATCATCTATTATCTCTTTTCTAAAGTGTTTAATATTTTTCACTTCTGATTCTATGTCAATGTCGGGCATATGCTCTAGGATGAGTTTTGTAACTAACTTACTTTGTTGTAAATCACGAGTATGTTTGATGTAATCTCTGTCCTCTTGTTTGGAGCGCCAGTTTTTGTATATGGCGTACTCTAGTGGATGTATAGTCGTGATGAATGCACATTTACCATTTTCACCTATGACTAACTCTTTAAAAAGCCTAGAGTTTTCCAACCATTGCATACCTTTCATCGCTAATGGCATAACATCAGCGAATAAATTATCTTTAAAGCTTTCTTGTTTTACAGAATCGGACATAGGGTTTATAAGCTCTATCCATACACCGTCATTGTTTATAAATCTATATGGGGCTTCTTTACTTTTAAGAAAGCTTGAATCAATCATATGTAGTAGTTCTGTAGCATTTTTAGTTGTCATAAGCTCATTAAAAATAAATGAGATTCCTTTGTCTTTTTTGTTCAGCAAGTCAACATCTCTTGTTGCTAAATGCTCTTGCTCTATGGCTATTGCTGCGCGAGCCTCATAGGCATAAAGACTGTTTGTACCTATCGCAATCACTTTATCATCAAGTCCTAGTTCATTTATTTTACTAAAGATTGCAACTAGCTCTTTGGGTGCCCTTGTGATTCCCTCTAGTTTATTAAGTTTTTCTTCTTTTTTCATTTTTTGTTTGAGAGTCGATAACCTATCTTTAACCTTGGATTTCGAGTTTTCAAAATCTACTCGTATTTGCTCTGTCGTATTACTTCTTCTGCCAAGATACTCACGCTTAGCACTCTTTAGGTGCTGTTTTGCTAGTAGCTCATAGCCATCTTTATGCTTTTGCCAAAGCATTTTATAGCGAAAACTAAGGTTGTAATTGTTCTGTGCATCTATATAACTTTTGTAAAGCATTTTTGCATTTGTACGTTGTTTGATTTGTGAATCGCTATATTCAAGAAATAGAAAAGACATATGTACTCATTTTGAATTTTTTCTTAAAGTATACCTTATATTTTTCATTATGGCAATAATAGGTATACTTTTATATTTCTTTTGAGAAGTTTCTTTTCTTCGTTTAAGAAGTAAGCTTCAAGGGCTTCGTTGATTATTCCCCCTCTTACTTATCTATTTTTAACTTGTAAATTTGTAATGTTACCTACAAAAGCGTATAGTTATAGAAGGAAGTCATAAAAGAAATTATAGGAGGAGACACAATGAAACTGTTTGTATTTATCGTGATGTTAGTTGCATTGCTTGGTTGCAGTAGCAAAGTAAAGATGCCAAAAGAAAATCAAGCATTTCCGATTAGTTTCAATGAGATTTGGCATGAGCTAGAATCAGACCCATTAGAAAGTTTACCTCAGACCAAAGTCTCATTTTCTAAATTATCTAACTCACAAGAAGATATTATTTTAAAAGATTCTCTAAGAACTTTAACTGACCATCGTGACATTATTGAACCTTTTGAAAAATTAGCTCATCCAAATGGAATCTGTTTTAAAGGTGTTTGGGAGATAGATACCCAAAATATTTATAGTGGATATTTTAAAAACAACACTAAAGCTCTTATAATTGTTCGTGCATCTTCAGCTATGAGTAACACTAAAACTGGTGAGAATAGAGCATTTGGTTTTGCTGGTAAACTTTTTCCTACAACTAATCCAAGTAAGTTAAATAGTGAAAATAGTGCGAACTTTTTTCTCATAGATGACTTGGGTGGAACTGATGCTGCGAACTATACAGATGTAGAGATGATAAATGAGCCAAATGTAAGTTTTACGCTAGGAGTTGCTAAACATATTTTTTATGCCTTGAGAGTATCTTATATCTTTGCAAAGGCAGATAAAAATCCTGGAATTAGACAGCTTTATGAAATCTCTTATCTTGGAGAAAATAAAAATAAGTCTGTTGTAACACCAAAATGGATGAAGATTGAGACAGCAGATTCTAGTAAAAAAGAGGGTGATGATTTTCGTGATGAACTGAAAATAAAAGATGGTGAAAAATTGATTTTTAATATCTTTGTATCGAGTAAAATTAGAGATGAAAAAAAAGATTGGAAGAGAGTAGGGACTATAACACTTGACAAATCTATTATCTCTAAAAGCTGTGATTCTAGATTACATTTTCATCATCCTGTCTGGCGTGATAATTTAGATTATGGAGATGACTGAAAACTCTTAAGTGCCTTTTTTAGTTTGTCGTGCATGTAAATATCCTTCACTCCAAAGCGCAAATAATCGTCAGTTAAAAAGTCAAAACTACCACAGGTTCTTACTAAGATTTTTTGACTTAAAAGATAGGTGAAAATCTCTTTTTCTTTTTTAGATTTTACCAAAATAAAATTAGAATCACTTGTGAAAATCTCACTAAAAAGCCGACTCTCTTCTAAGATGCCAATGAGTTCTTTTTTATGCATTTTATGAAGGTTTTTACTTCGCTTGTCAAATTGAGTATCTACGAGCCTTGAAGTCAGAAATGCAGTATCAAAAGAAGAAAGGTTCCATAAAGGAGTGCTAAATCTTGAAATGTTTGATTTATGAGAGAAAATAGCACCAACTCTAATGCCAGCACAGCTATAAAATTTAGAAAAAGACTGTATTATATAGAGTTTTTTATAGGTATCTATTTGGTTTCTCAAAGATTTTAGGCTCTCGAACTCTAAAAACGATTCGTCAAGAATAATTATGCACTTTTGTGCCTTCCAGATGCTAAATAACTTCTCTAAATCATAATATTTCCCATCGGGAGTAGAGGGGTTTACGAAGACAATAGTAGAACCTTTTTTTGGTTTTTTGTAAAGGTTCTCAAAACGGTTTATTTTAATTATTTTAGCCTTTTTTGGTACTGCTTTTTCATACTCTCCATAGAGTGGAGCATAGAGATAAACTCTTTGTGATTCTAGTTTTTTAAACAGTTCATAGATAGCAGAAGTCGCACCATTGAAAAGTACGATTTGTTTCTTTTTTATTTGGTATTTTACAGCGATAGATTCCTTTAAATTAGTATAGTTTGTGTCTCCATATTTTACTAAAATTTCGTTTGTAACTTTGATGTTTATGTCAGGATGGTATGAGTTAATATTTGAAGAAAAGT
>JAFLJZ010000137.1 GCA_022712775.1 Sulfurimonas sp. | reverse complement strand
CAATATAGTAAATAAGCAAAAAAATATTGTAGATTTACAAAATATAAATATGCATAAAAAAGGGCATAAGGTTTATGTGCTCACGAGTGGTAGTCCATTTTTCGATAAAGAGGGTGTTTTATTAGGCTATCGTGGAATGGATATGGATATTACAACTCAAAAAAATCTAGAAATATCCTTAGAAGAAAAAGTGCTCTCTCGAACGCAAGAATTAGCGTACCAAGCGCATCATGATTTTTTAACAGGGTTGCCAAATAGAGTCTTGTTTAATGACAGACTTGAACAAGCTATAGAAAAAGCAAAACGCGATAAAAGTTTTATAGCACTTTTATTTATTGACTTAGATAATTTTAAAGAAATTAATGATTCTTTAGGACATGACATTGGTGATGAAGTTTTAAAAATTGTAACTTCAAGGTTAGCTACTGTTATTAGAGATGAAGATACTTTATCAAGATTAGGTGGAGATGAGTTTACAGTAGTTTTAGAAGATTTAATACATGTTGAGGACGCCTCTTTAGTAGCTACGAAGATACTTGAAATTTTAGAAAAAGCTATGAATGTTCATGATAATATTTTATATGTTTCTAGCAGTATAGGGATAAGTATTTATCCTGATGATGGAGTTTCTGTGCAGAATCTTTTAAAATTTTCTGACTCTGCAATGTATAAGGCTAAAGATGAAGGAAGAAATAATTATCAATTTTATAACTCTATGATGACTGAACTCGCATCTCAAAGAGTTGTAATGGAAGCAAGTTTAAGAGATGCATTACGAAATGAAGAGTTTGTTGTATATTATCAGCCACAGATAAATGCAGTGAGTGCTACAGTAACTGGAATCGAAGCACTTGTTAGATGGCAACATCCAAGTATGGGCTTAGTACCTCCAGCTACATTTATGTCTCTTGCCGAATCAACAGGACTTATTATTGAAATAGATAGGTTTGTTATGAAAACTGCTATGGGGCAAGTGTCCCAATGGTATAAAGATGGACTAAATCCAGGAGTACTAGCAATGAATCTTGCGATAAAACAATTGCGAAGAAAAGATTTTTTATCAGATTTTGAAGTTTGTATACATAAGAGCAAAGCTAAAGCAGAGTGGTTGGAATTTGAAGTAACTGAAGGTCAAATTATGACAAATCCAGAAGAAGCTATTAAAATACTTCAAAAGATTAGTGATTTAGGGATAGAGTTGGCAAATGATGATTTTGGAACTGGTTACTCTTCTTTAGCATACTTAAAAAAATTACCAGTAGATAAGTTGAAAATAGATCAAGAGTTTATAAGAGGTTTACCGCTTGATGAAGAAGATGCAGGAATTTCTAAGGCAGTTATCGCTTTAGCTAAAAGTTTAAATTTAAAAGTTATAGCTGAGGGTGTAGAAACAAAAGAACAAAGGGACTTTCTCGTTGCAAATGGCTGTGAGAGTATTCAAGGATACTTTTATTCTAAGCCTATCCCTGCTAATGAGATGGAAGCTTTTCTTAGGGGAAATAAGTAAGAAGGGGAATAATATCATTTTTGAAGTTATCGTAGTTAGTCAAAGAAATGAGATGGAAGTTTATAAAAAAGCTTTGAAAAGGATTTAGAATTAAATATATTTTTTTATGATACTATTATAAGTAAAAATCACTTTATAAAGAATAATAGATGAAAAAACAAAAAATCTTACTCATAGATAGAAATGATGAAAGCCTAAATTTTTTTAAAAATCTTTTTAATAATAAATATGAAATAAACCGAACAAATAATTTAGAAACAACCTTAGAAGTTTTATTTTCAGACCAGAGACCACAATTGATTTTATTAGACATATTGATTGATGATGTAGTTTCTTATGAAGTTATTAAAACTTTAAAAAATGATGCAAGAACAAGTGATATTGCAATACTTATTATTCATAATTCAAAAGATCAAATCAATATTCAAGAATGTTTTGAAACGGGTGCGGTTGGATGTATCACAAAGCCATTTTATAAATCAGAAGTAGAAGCAAAGATAAAAAACACCTTACAACTTTTCCACTTACGAGATTCCCTCTCAAATGCTCTTGAAGAGAGACAAAGACATTTGTTGGCGGTAGAACGTCAATTAAACGCTATAGATGAACATGTTCTCTATGTAAGTTTAGACCTTCAGTACAATATAAAAGATGTAAGTACCGCATTTATGAATCTACTTCATTGTAACAAAGAAAGCTATATAGAAAAAAATGAGCATTGTCTGAGTAAGGCTGAACTTGGAGAAAAAAAGTTTCATGAAATTTTCAATGAGGTTAACAATGTAAAGCCCTATGAATCAGAAGTAAAGACAAAAACATCTGATGGTACAGGTATTTGGCTTGGTTTTAAATTAGCTAAAGATTTAGATTATTTTGATGAACATGTAGGGTATGTAGTGACCTTCCATGATATTACAGATAGAAAAATTGTTGAAAAAAAGAACAAAGAACTAGATATTTTAAATCTTTCACTTGACAATAATATTAACTATCTTAAACAATTCAAAAAAGCAGTTGAAGAAGCATCTATATTTTCTATAACGGATTCTAGAGGGATAATCAAAGAAGTAAA
>JAFLJZ010000266.1 GCA_022712775.1 Sulfurimonas sp. | reverse complement strand
AACCAGGAGCATCTTTATATGACCACTTTGCTGTATTCTTATGTGCTTCGATAAACGTTGCATCTATATCAAGAATAAGTTCTTCATTTTTAATACTTTTTAGAAATCTTTTAAGATATTGTTTGTTTGTTTTTCTCATTCCCTCTTCGCCATTAGTGCCATGTTTACGAAGATACTTTGAAAAGGCATTTGCTGTTGGAATGTTTTTTATTTTTAAAAGTGTTGTAAGTGCAGTATCTATCCGTATTTCTCTTATGTCATCAAGAAATCTACCTCCACTATGTAACATTAGCATGAAAGGATAGATAAACTCAAATGCTGAGTAGCCATTATTACGTTTAGCTTTTGGAAGATTATCATTACAGAAGCTCTCAAGGTTCATACCTTTGAGGTATTCTCCAAGTATTGCAACACCTACTCTTGGTGTTAATTTCTCATTTGTGGATTCTAGTTTAAAGTTTAAGAGTGTTTGCACTATAATTACCTCTCGTTTTTGAAAAAGTTACACCCGATAGGTGAAAGTTTTTGGTGTGACTTTTTCGCTTGTAAGTACCTAATTATAGAGCAATCAAGCTTGTTATCTAATTTGGTATGGAATTATTGGGGTTACAAGTCGTCTGATGAAATATCAATTATGATTACAACAGTTTTGATTGTTTGTTTCGCATTTGCAATCGTCATAGTAAATAAAAAAGCATATAAAAAAATAGATGAATTAGAGGAGTTATAATATGGAAATTACATTAATAATAGCGGCATTATCTATTCTAATAGCATTTGGATACAGTGTTTTTGAAATAAATAATCACCCAACGACATAAAAACTTCTTTCGCTCCCAAGCTCCCCGCTTGGAAACTCATACAGCACGAAATAAAATAAACCCAACACTTATCCTTTACTACCTTTCCTAAAATATGACAATTTGTCATGTATCTTTAGATAAAAATAACATTGATATTTTATTTTATATTGGTTCATTATTTGCTATAATGTTTGTAGTTAGTTTACCAGTTATTGTTAAGTATATAATAAAAAATATTAAAGAGATAGAGGACTTATAAAATGGCAACAGCAATTATTGTAACAATTGGTTTTTTATTTACAGGTGTGATATTATATTCAGTATATCAGGTAACTCATATAAATAAGCAAACTAAAATATAATGAATTTCTCTCGTTTGTAAGCTCTCCACTCTCTCGAGATGGAATCCATATAAATATTCTTCAATCAAACTTTGCATAGCTAAAATATAGTATCTATTATGTTATAATACTTCAAAGGAATTATTATGACTGCTAGAAGACAAACATCCATAAAAGTTGATTCTGTTGCATGGGATGCATCTAAAGAAATCTTTAAAGAATACAACCTTAGTGTGACAGATGCTATAAATATATTTTTAAATAAGGTTAAGCTAACAAAAGGGTTACCCTTTGATATTAAACTTCCAAATGATGAAACACTTAAAGCAATGAACGAGGTTGAAGAAGAAATCGGAGAAACTATAGATTTTGAAGATTTTTTAGATGAAAGCAAAGCGTATGCTAAAACTCTTTAGAGCGAAAACATTTTTAAAAGAATACGCTAAAATAAAGTTTACAGATAAATTATATATGAAATATATAGTGTATGTAACGACACTATTAAAAGAAGAAAACCTACCATTAGAATCGCGTGATCATCAACTAAAAGGAAATTGGAATGATTTTTGCGAGTTTCACATTAGTGGAGACTTATTGGTCATATATAAAGTTCAAAACGGTACTTTATATTTAGCTAGAATAGGTACACATTCTCAACTGTTTAGTTGATGATAAGTAAGAGGGTAAAAACTTAATTCGTTTCCAAGCTCCCCGTTTGGGAGTGAGAGAAGAGTTGTGTTAGTCTTCTAATACTTCTTCAAAACATATTTCTCTAGCTATAAACCAATCTGCTATTCCTTGGTCGTTATATTGGAACTCTCTTTGTTTAGGTGGAATCACACTATTGCGTATCTTTGAGCGGATGATTCCCATTACTATAAACGTAAGTAAAAGTACAGCACCTGCAATAAAATAATCATAAATGTACCATGCTAAAGCTGCAACAATAAATGTTGTAAACTGTAAAAATATTCTTAAAATAAAAGAGATGAGTTTACATTTTTTTGAATGAAGTTTTGGTGTTGGTTCTATTAAATTTATAAAATCTGTTTGCATTAGAGAAGTATAACTTAATTAAATTAACTAATTTTATTAGAGACTAAAATAACTTTAGTCTTATAGACTAAAGAAAGTTGATGTTATTTTGTTTTATTAATAATGTTTAGATATACTAGCGCAAATTATTTAAGGAATACACAATGGCAAAACATCAGTTTCAGACAGAAGCAAATCAAATATTAAATCTTATGATTCACTCACTTTATTCAAACAAAGAAATTTTTATTCGTGAGCTTGTATCAAACGCTTCAGATGCACTTGATAAATTAAATATGTTAGTTTTAACTGACGACAAATATAAAGATGTGACATTTTCACCTCGTGTAGATATTGTTGCAAACAAAGAGGCTAAAACATTAACAATTAAAGATTCTGGTATCGGTATGAACGAAGAAGATT
>JAFLJZ010000136.1 GCA_022712775.1 Sulfurimonas sp. | reverse complement strand
AGTATTTAAAAAAGCATTCTGATTTTAAAGCGCAAGAATTAGATGCTAAGTTAAAAGAAAAAAATACTGAAAAAGATGAACAAACTAGAAAGTATGAAGTGGATTTCTCTATTATAGAAAAAGAAAAAGAGAGTAAAAAATCTGAGGTAGATATAAAAAAATCAAAATTAGATACATTAATAACAAAAGATAAAGAGTATAAAAAGAATAATATTGACATACTTTTACAAGAATATAACAGTGAAAAACTATATAAAGATGAATACTTAAGTGTATCAAGTAGGTATGAAGCTTTAACATCAGATTTAAAAGAGATAGATGCGAAGTATAAAGAGATATTTTTTAAACTAAAAGAAAATCGTAGTGAAAATATTGGAAAAATAAATTATAATACTAGTGTTGTTGAGAAAAAGATTAATGCTTTAATAAATGATCTTATACAAAAAAAAGATGATAAAATCAAAGAAGCTACGGGTGAGTTTATTGGAGAGAAAGTACTTTTAGAGCCAATACAAGAAAGTTTAGAAAAAGATTTTGTAAATATTAATTTAGAAGTAGCTAGAGCTGAGTTTTTTCCTTTTAATAAAGAAAATATTAGCGGGTATGAAGAAAATATAAAAACATATGAAAAAGAACTTTCAGGTCTTAACACATCTATTCATAGCAAGGGTTTAGATATTATACAGATAGACAAAGATATACAAATAATAAAAAAAGATTTGACAGATAGTTGGGAAATTCTAAATAATAAATTTATAAATAAGAAAGATATATTAGATAAACAAAAAGAAGTGATAGAGAAAAAATTAGATTTTGAGAGTGAAAATCTATATGGCTACCTAAATAAAAACAGTGTAAAAAATAAAGAAAAAATAGTTACATATTTAAAAGATGATATTTTATTTTCAAATAAAAAGTTTAATGTTAAAGGTAGCTTTGGTGATAACTCTATTTTTGGTTTAGAGATTGATTTTGAAGATGAATTTAGTAATGAGTATAAACAAGTTGAACTACTTAAAGAATTAGAACTAGTAAAAGCAAGCATAAAAGAGTTAAATAAAAAAGCTCAAAAAGATAAACATTATTTAGAAGATGAAGCTTCAAAACAAACAAAGGAAAAGAATAGACAGAGAAGTACTCTGTATAAAACAAAAGAAGAATTAGAATCTAAACAAAAAAGTTATATTCAAAATAAAGACCAATCTGAAATAAATTTAATTGATGCCAAAAAAGTAGCTAAGAAGCAAAAAAAAGATAAAGTATTTGAACTTAATTCTAAGTCTTTAGAATTAAAAAATAATATAGATATAAATAATGAGAGGTTGAGATTTCTAAGTGATACAATGAAATCTATTGCAGAATCTATAAATAATTCAGTACACACCGAAAAGCTAAATTACAAAAAGCAGATAAAAACACTAGAACTTTCAATAATTAAACAAATAGAAGCGGTTGAAAAAAAATATGAAAGTGATAAAATCACTTATGAACTAGAAAAAATAAAGGTTTTAAAAACTCAAGGTGTAGATGAAAAATTATTAGAAGAGTTACTAAATACAAAAAAAGACTTAAACAAAAAGTTAGAAAATATAGAGAAAAATAGGGGTTATGTTGCAGCATATATTGCATTATATATTGAAGTAATAAAGACGATACCGAGAAAAGAAAATGAACTCAAAGTAAATCAAAATGAATTGATTCAAATAAAGAGTAATTTGACCTCTTTAAATTTAAATTATAAAAAAGCAAATGAAAAAATGTTGAGTAGTATAAAAACATTGTTAGTAATTAAAGAAAATCTAACTAATTTCTTAAAAAAATACAATCAAAGAATAGAAAATCAACCAATACAAAAAAGTATAGAAAATAGTTTGTTATTAGGTTTCAATGTAAAGCTTGAAGATAATAAAATAAATTATGAAATAATTGATACACTTTTTAGTATATATGAAAAAATCAAAAGTAATGAAGCTGAAATAAAATCATTGGTCATAGAATCCTTGAAAGATTTAAAGCCTGATAATATTTTTAAGATAGATATGCCAAGTGATTTTATTGAAGATGTTAAATATATTAAAACGGCAAAAGAGCTTATAGAATATATTGAAAAAGATAAAATATTTCCATTAAAAGAAGCATCTTCAGAACAGTTTAAGGGTGAGATAAGAAGAATTAAAAAAGAACTAGATAGTTTTGATGAAGCAATTTTAGATATAAATGCACAGATAAAATCTTTGGCAAATAGCATACGAAAAGCTGTTGAATCTTTTAATGTAATAGATAGTATAGAAATAAAACCTGAAGATACAAATAATAATCTTTTATATAGTTTAAAATCATTATCTACGTTTTATGATGAAAATAGTGATAGTTTTTTAAGTGGGTTATTTGATGATAATATACAAAATTCAAGAAAAGTAAAAATTGAATTAGATAATAAAATATTAGAACTTGTAGATATTTTAAATACCTCCAAAGAGTACCTTGAACTTGAAGATGGTTTTGTGCTAGAATTTAAGATAGTAGAAAAAGGAAATAATCTAAAATGGAGACAAAACATAGATGATATAGGTTCAAATGGTACATCTACTTTAGTAAAAAGTATCATAAATATTTCTATGCTTCAGATGGTAAGTAAAAATATAGTAAAAAATAATCAAATATTAAGTCATTGTATTTTAGATGAGATTGGTACTATTTCAACAGATTACTTTAGAGAATTAAAAGAGTTTGTGAACCGTAGTGGATTCGTATTTTTAAATGGGATGCCAATTGAAGATGATATGTTAATTTCTATGTATCCAACTATTTATGTTGGACAAAACTATGGCAATTATTCAAGAATGATACTTGCTAGTAAAATGGAAATTTAAAAGATGAAAATCAATAAAAAAGATTTTTTAAATATAAAAGCTTTATTGGAAGATGGTGTTATCACAGAAGGTAAGTTTAACAATAAAGAGATAGTTAAGAGTTTGAAACAAAATGGCAGTGTTAAGAGTGGAAAAAGTACAGCAAAAATAAGATATATACATCTAGTAAAAGAGAATAATATTTTTATGTTTTTAAACAACTATAACTATTTTATAAACTCTAAATTTGAAATAGATGATTATATAAGTGAGATAATAGATGCAAAACCATCAAGAGATATAATTCAAAAATGGCATAATGATACAAAGTCAAAAGAATCTAAAAGCTTAAAAGGTTTATATGTTTCATCTTTGGATAATATTGATATAAAAATAGATGATAAAATAGTAACTATAATTCCAAATAATGCTTTAGGATATTTTTTATTTCACACTCAACAGATTGAACTTTTTGAAGATACTATTGTGGTTGGGGTAGAAAACTATCAAGTGATTTGGTTTGCTCAAAAATATAAACAATTTTTTGAAAATAAAAATATTTTATTTGTAGTAATAAACCCTTATATGCTTGAATGGATAGGTAATTTAGAAAATGAATATATTCACTTTGGTGATTATGATTTAGCAGGAATAAATATATATTTAAATAAAATAATTCCAAGACTTAAGAAATCTAAAAAATATTCAATGTTTATTCCTGATAATATAGAATATCTAATTCATGAACATGGTGATGTTGAATTGTTTGAAAAGCAAATAGAGTATAAAAATTTAGTAGTTAATGATTTAAAACTTAACAGTTTAAAAGAGATTATAAAAAATGAAAAAAAAGCTATAGAACAAGAAGGGTTATACTTATTATGAACAAACAAGATTTTAACGAAGGCTTATTAGGCTTTTTAGATGCTTCTCCAACACCATTTCATGCTACATTAAATATGAGTATGATGCTCAGTAATGCTGGATTTACTGAACTTAATGAAGTGAAGAAGTGGAATCTAGAAGAGGGTAAGAAGTACTATGTTACTCGTAATGATTCTTCTATCATCGCCTTTACTTATCCAAAGGCTAAAAACTATACTATGATTGGAGCACATACAGATTCTCCAAATTTAAAACTCAAACCAAATCCAGTTACAAAAGAACATGGGGTTGTGAAATTTGGGGTTGAACCTTATGGTGGGCTTCTTTTAAATCCTTGGTTTGATAGAGACTTATCTTTAGCTGGACGGGTTTCATATCTTGATTCTAAAGACACGATTCAAAGTACACTTATAAATGTAGAAAAATCTATAGCTATAATCCCTTCACTTGCGATTCACTTAGACGATAAGGCAAATAAAGACAGAACAATAAATAAGCAGACTGATATTTCTCCGATTCTAAGTACTAATGATGACTTTGAGTTTGATGAGTTTTTAAAATGGCAGTTATCTAAAAACGATGTTTTAGATGTAAAAGAGTTGTATGCAAATGAACTTAGTTTTTATGACACGCAAAAGGCTTCTTTTGTAGGTTTACATGATGACTTTATAGCTTCGGCTAGACTGGACAACTTGCTTTCTTGTTATATTGGACTTTTAAGTATTTGTAGTGTTACAGATGATAAGCCTATGCTTTTTATCGCTTCAGACCATGAGGAGGTTGGAAGTGAGAGTACATCTGGAGCAGGGGGTAGTTTTTTAGAAAACACACTTCGTAGAATGTATAGTGATTATGATGAGTATATGGAGATGATTAGAAGTTCGATTATGATTTCAGCTGATAATGCACATGCAATTCATCCAAATTATCCATCCAAACATGATTCTAAACACGCACCTTACATAAATAAAGGAAGTGTTATTAAGGTAAATGCAAATCAAAGGTATGCTTCAAACTCTACAACAATTTCAAGATTTATGAATGTGGCAAAGTGTTTAAATGAACCCTATCAAGAGTTTGTAACACGAAGTGATATGGGATGCGGTTCTACAATAGGTCCTATAACGGCTACACGCCTTGGAATTGACACACTTGATGTTGGACTTCCAACCTTTGCTATGCACTCCATACGAGAGTTATGTGGAAGTGATGATGCACATTCACTTTATAAGATTCTAGTAGGGTTTGAGTAAATATGTCTACAGTTACACCAGAAGAATTAAACCTTTTAATAGAACAGACTTATAGAGTTGAAAATGAGTTTAATGAACTTAAAGCTTCGTATGCTCATCTTCAAGATACAGTTGAAAAGGTGGTTGAGTTTTTACCAAATGCGATCTGGATAATAAATGATGACAATAGTGTTTTTTTACAAAACTCTAAGGCAAGAGGATTATGGGAACTATTACGGCTTTTAGAGCTTAAAAATGATGATTATGAGGTTAACTTTAAATCCCGTTCCTATCTTGTAAAAAGCTCAACCTACAAAGATAAAGTCATGCTGAGTGTTATCGATATAACAGAGCAAAAAAGAAAAGAAAATCTCGCTACCATGGGACAAATGGCAGCACATCTTTCTCATGAGATTCGAAACCCAATAGGTTCTATAGCACTTTTAAGTTCAACGCTGAAAAAGCGTGTGATTCCAGAAAATGTGCCTATAGTTGAAGAGATACAAAAATCTGTGTATCGAATAGATAGAATCATCAAAGCAACGCTTATGTTTTCTAAAGGAGTGGAGACAAATACCTCTTCATTTATGTGGAATGAACTTCGTGATTCTATAAATACTGCTATGGGATATTATGCATATTCAAAAGAAATTTTATGTGTATTTCCAGAGGAAAACTTTAGTATAAATGCAGATAAAGATCTTCTGGAAATGTTGTTTACAAACTTTATAGTAAATGCAATAGATGCAATAGAACTTGATGACAATGAAGATGGAAGCATTGAATTAAAATATGTTCAAGAAGATGAGTATCATAAATTTTTCATAACAGATAGTGGAATCGCTATTGAAAATAAAAAAGAACTTTTCCAAGCTTTTTCTAGTACAAAAGTTAAGGGAAATGGTTTAGGTTTAGTACTTTCTCGCCAAATTGCAGAGGCACATGGTGGGTATGTAAAGTTAATGGATGGTGATAAAAAGGGATTTGAAATCGCATTTAGGGTATAATGTCGGCATGAGAAATGATCCAAAAAGTATAACAGACTTAGTAGACTTTGTTAGAATAGATAAAACCTATATTAGTTGTCACTTTAAATGTAAAGTAAAAGATAAAACTGTGGTTTCTACTGTAGCATTTGAGCCTTATCATGGTAGGATAGAAATTTCTTTTTTAGATATGATTCTTCATCCTATAAAGTCTTATAATAAATACTACCACACACCTATAACCATCTATGGAGAGTACTCTCAAGAGACTATAGTTTTAAAAGCATTTAAGAAAGTCTCAAACTATTTTGTTTGGAATCAACAACAAAACAGGTATATATATAATTAGTATTATAACTTTAACTTTATATTAGTATTTTTTAACTAGAATGTCCTTTTAATTAAAAGGACTTACCACTATGAAACAACTTATATCCTTACTAGATTCTATGAAAATGATGATGATTTTAATGTCTATTTTTGCCTTTGCAATCGGGTATGCAACATTTATAGAAAATGACTATGGAACAATTACTGCCAAAGCAGATGTTTTTAATACACTATGGCTTGAAATACTTTTAGCTTTGCTAACATTAAACCTAATATTAAACATATATAAATATAAAATGTTTTCTCTGAAAAAAGCTCCACTTTTTATCTTTCATGCTGGTTTTGTTGTTGTTATTCTTGGTGCTGCAATTACCCGTTACTACGGTTTTGAAGGTGTTATGCATATCCGTGAAGGGCAAAGCTCTTCGGTAATGACTAGTTCAGATACATATTTTAGTGTGAATGCAAAAGCTGGTACGCAAAATGCAACTTCATCACAAATAGTTTATCTCTCAAAAAGAACTTCAAATAGCTTGTCTTCATCTTTGGATGTGGATGGAAAAAGTGTTGATGTAGAACTTATTGAATACATTCCTGATGCAATAGAGACAATGGTAGTTGATAATGAACATGGAATTGGAGTAGCTAATTTGATGGTTACAGGTGGTGAAAAAGGTAAGTCTATCTCTCTAAAAGAAGGAACATACTATGAAACAGATAGTGTGATTTTAGATTTTAATTCTAAGGGAACTTTTGATAAGCCAGTTATCTCTATCTTTAAAAAAGATGGAGCGTTATTTATGAATCATCCAATGATGCTTAAGTACTTAAAAATGGATGATAGCTCTAGTGGAGAGCTTCTTTCAAGTGAAAAAGAAGTATTTGCTTTAAGAACATTGTTTACTGTGGGTGAGAGTAGTTTTGTACTTAAAAAGTTTATGCCTCGTGCTTCTACAAAAATTATAACAAACCCAAAGGCAAAACCAATGCGACCAGGGATAGAAGCATTGAAATTTAGAATCACAGTTGATGGTGTTTCTCAAGAGAGTATAGTTTTTGGTCAACCTTCAAGACTAGCAAAAGAGAAGCATAGTAATGTTAATGGTGTTGATGTTTTTGTTTCTTATGGTGCTAAAAAGATAACGCTTCCTTTTGAGATTTACTTAAAAGACTTTCAACTTGACCGCTACCCTGGTTCAATGAGTCCAGAATCATACGCAAGTGAAGTGGTACTTATAGATAAAGAAGAGGGTGTAAATATGCCGTATAGAATTTTTATGAATAATATTTTAGAGCATCGCGGGTATAGATTTTTTCAATCTTCATACGATCAAGATGAACTAGGTACTGTACTTTCGGTTAACAACGACCCTGGAACACTTCCATCATATATAGGGTATGCACTTTTAGGACTTGGAATGTTTTGGTCTTTATTTTCAAGAAAGAATCGCTTTTCAAAACTTGCCGCAAAAGCAAAAAAAGCCAATGCCGCAAAAGCACTTTCGTTTTTACTAGCATTAACAATAGTAGGAGCATTTAGTCCTTCATACGCAGTAGAACTCGACCCATCTTTAAAAACTATACTAGCATATGATAAGGTACATGCAAAGAAATTTGGTGAATTGATAGTACAAGATACAGCAGGTAGAATGAAACCTATGGATACACTTTCATCGGAGATTCTACTAAAAGTTCATGGTGGATCTTCATTAAAAGTTGGTTCAAATATATTAACTCCAAATCAAGTTATTTTGGGAATGATGATAACTCCTCAATCATACAGAAATATAAAAATGATTAAAACAAAAAGTAAAGAAGTAAACAAGCTTATAGGGGCAAGAGAAAACGCTAGATATGCTTCTTTTTCGCAATTTTTTGAAGACCCAAGTACTATGCAAGGTTATAAACTTTCTGAGGCTGTAAATAATGCTATCCGTAAAGAAGCGAAGTATAGAGATAAAATTGATAAAGAGATATTAAAGATTGATGAAAGAGTAAATGTATCTTTTATGGTTTTTACAGGGTCACTTATAAAAATATGGCCAAAACCAAATGATGTTGATGACAAATGGTTTCCAACCATAGAATCACTTCAATCATTTCCTGAGGAAGAGGCCCTAAGGGTGAGAATAACGGCAGTAGATTATTTTCAAGCAATTGATGAAGCCTTACTAAATGGAGACTGGAGAGTAGCTACCAAAGCACTTAGCAAAGTAGCAGAGTATCAGCATACATATGGTGCATCTGTATATCCCTCCGAGATGCGTATACAAGCGGAAGTACTTTATAATAAAATGGATATTTTCCAAAGAATATATCCACTGTATTTATTGATGGGTTTTGTTTTATTGATTTTAAGCTTTGTAAAAATTTTAAAACCAAGTTTCAAGATGGAGTTAATAACAAAGGTATCTTTGTATTTTTTAATTGTATTGTTTATCGCACATACGATAGGATTAGCAAACAGATGGTATATCGCAGAACATGCACCATGGTCAAATGGATATGAATCAATGATATATATCGGTTGGGCTACAGTTCTTGCTGGTTTTATATTTTCTAAGCGTTCATCTATGACATTAGCATCAACATCAATTTTAACGGGTTTAATATTGTTTGTTGCACATTTAAACTGGATGAATCCTCAAATAACAACGCTTGTACCTGTTCTTAATTCGTATTGGTTAAGTATTCACGTTTCTATGATTACTGCAAGTTATGGTTTCTTAGGTCTTGGTGCTTTATTGGGGTTTGTAGTTATTACACTTTTCATATTAAAAACAAAGAAAAATGAAAAACATATAAGTCTTGCTATTAAAGAGTTAAATGCTATTAATGAAATGAGTCTTATGGTAGGTATAGTACTTTTAACAATAGGTAACTTCCTTGGCGGTATTTGGGCAAATGAATCATGGGGTAGATACTGGGGTTGGGATCCAAAAGAGACTTGGACACTTGTTACAATTCTTATATATGCGATTATTTTACACTTGAGATTTATTCCATCGCTTTATAGCGCATTTAATTTTGCAGTTATTTCAACACTTGCATACACTTCAGTTATTATGACGTACTTTGGAGTGAATTATTACCTTTCAGGACTTCATTCATATGCAGCAGGCGATCCTGTTCCTATTCCTGATTTTGTGCCTATTACATATATGATTCTATTTGTTGTAATTGCACTTGCATTTAGAAATAGAAAGTTAGCATAAGGCTTTTATAGGTGGAGTTTACAGGTTTTTCAAAAAAAACTCTTGCCTTTTTAGATTCTATTCGTAAGAACAATAACAAAGAATGGTTTCTTTCGCATAGAAGTGAATACGAAGAATTTATTTTAAACCCCTCTCGTGCCTTTGTTGTAGAGATGGGTGAACACCTTCAAGCACTTGAACCTACTATCAATGCCGAACCTAAAATAAACAAGTCCCTTTATAGAATCTACAGAGATACAAGACGAATGGGTGCAAATAAAGAACCGATAAAACATAGAATCGGTATAATCTTTTGGCAGGGAAATAATAAAAGGATGCAAAGCTCATCTTTTTATTTACATTTTTCACCTGAAGAATTGTATGTGGCGGTAGGTGTAAGGTGGTTTGAAAAGCCTATGCTTGATGCGTATAGAGAGTATATAAGTGATGAAACTAGACGAGTAGAATTAGAAAAGATACTTGCGAGTATTAAAGTGAAAAGTAAGGCATATACACATCTAGAAAAGGGGTACAAGCGTTATCCTAGAGGGTTTGATGTTACAATGCCAAGTGCTGATTTGGCACTTTATAAGGGAATGGCTACATATACGATTTTAGACCCTCACCTTATAGAAAATGGTGAGAAGCTTATAAGTACTCTTTATAAAATATATGAAGATATGCTTCCCCTACAACGGGTAATGTATGAAATTAGTTTGAGAGTTAAGGAAGATTGAAAATGGCTGTAAAAGAAGCAATAGTTTTACTAAATATGGGTGGGCCTAATAACCTTCATGAAGTTGAAATGTTTTTAACAAATATGTTTAATGACAAAAATATTTTGACGATGAAAAGTGATTTACTAAGAAAATTTGTTGGGGGTATGATTACATTTTCTAGAACTGAAAGTTCTCAAGAAATTTATCGTCAACTTGGTGGAAAATCTCCTATAGTTGGACACACGGTTTCACTTGTGAAAAAGTTACAAGAAAAAATGGGTGAGAGTATTATAGTTGATTTTGCTATGCGTTATACACCACCTTTTGCAAGTGAAGTGATAGAAAGATTAAATGAAGAAAAAGTAGAAAAAATTTACCTCATTCCACTTTATCCGCAACAGTCTTCTACTACAACAAAATCATCTTTAGAAGACTTTGAAGAGCAGTACCACATATCTTCTGGTGATGCTATTCTAGTTGAGATTAAACATTTCTTTGAGAACAAAACATATAACAAGTCTGTAATTGAGACTATAAAAGATAAAATAGGAACTGATGATTATAGAGATTTTGATGTCATTTTCTCAGCACATGGACTTCCTCAAAAAATAGTTAAATCTGGAGATGTATATCAAAAGCATGTTGAAAAACATGTTGAGATTCTCACAAAAATGCTTAAAACTGCAAAGATGAATTTTCATGCAATCCATTTAGCCTACCAGTCAAAAGTAGGACCATTAGAATGGTTGAAACCATCTTTAGAAGATAAAATAAAAACTGTTAGAAACCGTGGAATCCTAATCGTTCCTATTGCTTTTACAATAGATAATTCTGAAACTGATTTTGAACTTGAAATAGAGTACCGTGAAATTGCAGAAAAGTTAGGCTTTAAAGAATATAGAGTTGCTCGATGTCCTAATGATAGTGACCTCTTTGTAGATGCTTTGGCTGAAATATATAAGAAGATGAAATAATGAAAGTAGTAATTTTTGATATGGATGGAACACTCCTTGATTCTAAAAAAGATATTACAATTTCGATTAATTATATTCGTGAACTTCATCATAAGCTTCCAGCTTTGAGTGAAGAGTTTGTAGTTGAAGCTATAAATATGGATGTTAGAAATTTACCAAAAATGTTTTATGAGACAGAACGTTATGAAGACAAAGATAGAGAAGCTTTTGAAATACATTATGCCGATCAATGTATACAAAACCCTTATCTTTATGATGGAGTTAAAGAGATGTTATCAGAGTTATATTTTAGTGGTGTAAAACTCTCCGTTGCGACAAATGCACCAACAATATTTGCACAGAGAATGTTACGACATTTAGAAGTGAATCATTTCTTTGATGTGATAATGGGTGCGGATCAAGTGAGTGCATCAAAACCTGACCCTCTAATGCTTAACCTTATACTAAATTATTATAATTTTGAGAAAGAAAATCATACAGCGTGGATGATTGGCGATAATTCAAAGGATATTTTGAGTGCTGATAATGCAGGTATAGATTCTATGTTCGCAACATGGGGATTTACTCCTCATGCAGAACATGACATACTGCTTAAGCATCCAAAAGAGATTTTAAACATAGTTTTATAACTTTTTATGATAAAATATCCAAAATCACACATTTTGGAGTAAGATATGGTAGAGAATGATTTAATAATCGCTTTCATTTTTATGGCAATTCTTTTTTTAAGGCAAATTGCAATCTTAAAGCAGCCTAACAAAATCAACTATGCTCCACTCATGATTGGAATCGGAGCTATTAGTTCTCTTGTACATTTTATTATTACTCCTGATGCACAAGATATTGTCCATCTACTCCGTGGTTCATTATTACCACTTCTTGTGGCCTTGCTTCTTTATATAGTTATGAATATACTTCACCAAACTCAAGAGACTGAAAACTCAAAAGCGCAGGGTGAATTTAGTAGGGTAATGGTTGAGCAGGTAACACAGCTAAAAGAATTTATGGGTGAACTTGAAGAGCGAATGGCAAAATGTCAACTTGAAGATAGAAAATCGCAAGAAGATATGCGACTTAAATTTATAGAAGATATTAAGGCACTTGAGCAAATAAAAATCAATCAAAAAACATTTATGGATAAATTTGATGAGATGGGTGATTGGCACTCAAGAGTTTCAAAAGAGTTTGAAGATTTTACCGATACTCAAATGCCTCGCCTTGACAATATCATCCATGAGCATATAGATATTTTAAGAGTTGCCGAACAAGACCACTATAACAAGGTGAGAAACTTGCTAGAAAAAGCAGGGGAGAGAAGAGGCGAAATAGCAGATACTATGGTTACAGTAAATGATAATCTCCAAAGTATGAAAAATATAGCTGATGAAATAGCTCGCTCTATTACACAGCAAACACTTCAACAACTCTCACAAATCACAAAATCTTTTGAAACAGAGATTAGATCTTTAAAATCACATTCACAAAGTATTCAAACTTCGCTCTTAGAGAGTGATAGTACGCTTTCTACGATTCGTGAAAAAAGTGAACTTATAATGAAACAAATGGTTTTATCTTCAAATAAGATGAATGATTTATCGGAGAAAAATACAGGGCTTCATGATGTATATACAACAATAAAAGAGTTGATGGTTGATATGGAAGTAATCAAAGCTGACTATGTGAAATCACAAGCGCAACTAAGTGTAATCTCGCGTGAATTAAAATCTAGCGAAGATGAACAAATAGACACAATGAAACAACAAATAGAAACTTTAGGTGAAACGCTTACACAAAAAATAGAAGAATCTTTAGAAAAGTTACATGAACATTATCATATAGCAGATGATGACATTACGCAAAGCGTACAAATCCTCGCTAAAAAAGCACAACTTCAACGTGGGTATACGGAGTTAGATAAGTAGAATTATATATTTTTGACAATAGTATTTAAAAGTAGTATAATATATACTATTTATATGTACTAGGAGAATAGAGATGATTGTAATTAATGCAAGTGATATAATAAAAAAACCGTCATATATCACTAGACCTGAAGGTATTACTCTTGTTGAAGATGCAAAAAAGCATATTAAAAGAAGTGTAGTACTTCCTTATGCACTTTATGAAAGAGTAAAAGAAAAGATTGAAGATGAAGTTTATATTATGAACAACAAGCAGGCACTATCGAAACAATCATATGATGAATTTTTAAGTATTGAATCTGTAAGTGAAGAGTTGAGTAAATGAAACAGGGTGAAATTTATCTTGTTAATTTTGGTAAAAAATATAATAGTGAGTTTGGAAAAACAAGACCTGCTCTCATTATCCAAAATGACATAGCCAACAGAAACATAGATAAAGTTGACTTTAAAGGGGTGACAGTAATCCCGATGTCTACAAATATATTTGGTGGTGATTTAAGAGTACAAGTTAATAAAAGAGATTCTCTTGAAAAAACAAGTGAGATATGCATTAATGAACTTTGTACATTAGATATTAGTAGGATTTATTTAGATAATATATTAACAGTATTAAGTAAAGATGAATTACAAGAAGTTAAGTTTAAATTATCAAATCATTTAGGCTTATAAGTGCCTGACTATAATAAATGTCATATTTAACAACTTTTAAAAGGTTTAGTTACAAGGCGAACTTTTCTTGGCGATACGAGTATCGTTAAGGAAAGTTCAACGTAGGAAATGAGCCTTTTAAAAGCTTGCCCTTCGGGTGAAAAGATAAACTACAATTTACTTCGTTAAAAGACCTTGAAGCTACTAGTAGCTCCTGCGGACTTTCGCCTTGTAACTTATAGTTTATCTTTTCATTAAATATGACATTTATTATAGTCAGGCACTTAATACCCACCTGTACTTCTAACTCAAAAAGATTCACAGTTTGTGTATGTGTGGCGATATTTGAAACATATATATAAAATTTATTGGAATCTTAAATAAATGGAGCATAAGAAGAAAAAGGAGTATTATCCTCTTTAAGTGAGCCTATAACGGTTGTTTTCATGTTTTTTATGAAATTTTTCATACAATGTCCTTAATTAATAGCATAAATAACTCGCATAACCATACTAAAGTACTATATATTAATTTTTTTTATAGTGTTACAATACATCAACTAAAATAACACAAGGAAATTCAGATGGCACAAGTAGTAGGAAAAGTAATTAACGTAACAGGTGAAGTAAAAGTTCTTAGAGATGGTATAGAAGTAGTATTAGCAGCTGGTGATAACATCTTAGCAGGTGATACACTTATAAATACAGATCCACAAGCATCAATCAAGATTCAATATAGTGACCTTGATAGTGCAACTACTTATGCTGGAGTTTTTGATATCCTTGTAGATGGTTCAGTATATGCACTTTCAGACCCAGAAGTAAATGAGTTAGGTGATCCAAATGCAGCTGAGCCAGATGAAACTGCAGCTGGCGAAGGTGAAGAAACTAACTCAGGTGTTGGAGAAGATTCTGGGATAGTGTCAGAGAGTACACTTCAGGGTTTAATTGACTCAGCAAATGCTGGAGTTGACTTTAGTACAAGAGAAGGTAATGGACAAGTTTCTGATGAAGAAGTTAATGTAGCACCTGTAGCTGTAGATGATGTAGGTGTAGCTGTAGAAGAAGGATCTGGTGATGAACCAGGTATCGAAGCAGTAGGAAATGTACTAGCAAATGATACAGATGTAAATGCAGGCACTGACCTAGATGTATCTGGTGTAACTTCAGGAAACACTACAAATACTGCCACTTTAGTTGGTGGGAACTTTATTCTAGTAGGTGAATTTGGAACACTAGTTCTAAACGCAGAAACAGGTTCATATTCATATGCTGTAAATGATGCAAACCCAACAGTAAATGAACTAAATATAACAGATACTCTAACAGAAACATTTACATACACAGTAAGTGATAACGAAGAGTTCGGAGCTAAAACAGATACAGCAACTTTAACTATTACTATTGAAGGTTCTAATGATGCTCCAACGATAGATACTCAAATAAGCTCAAATACTATCAGTACACATGAAGATAGTATTGTCGGTGGAGATATTTCTGGCTCTATAGACTTTTTATCAGTATCAGATGATGTTGATAACCCTGATAGTGATTTATTTATAAGTAAAGTAGATGGAAATGCTGTAAATTCTACAAATGGGTATACAACAACAGTAGCATTTAGCTATACAGATAAAAATGGAAATCCTGCCATTGTTAATGTAGATGTAAAAGTAGAACAAGATGGTAGCTATACTATCTTACAACAAGATACAGATGCGCTAAATGCTATTATGGGTGATAGTAATTCTATTGCAACAGGAAGTTTAACATTTAATGTTTCAGATGGAAATAAAGAATCTTTAAACGCATATACTATAAACCTTACAATCACAGGTGATAATGATGCTCCAGAATTTACAACATCAGCTCCAATAGTATTAGGTTTAGGAGAAGATGCAGCAATAGCATTAGGTAGTCAAATCAATGGAACACTAGCTTTAAGTGCAGCATTAGTAACAGATATAGATGATATAAATGCAAACCTACATGTAAGTAAAGTAGATGGTGTTGCCGTAGATGCTACA
>JAFLJZ010000135.1 GCA_022712775.1 Sulfurimonas sp. | reverse complement strand
TTTGCAAAAATATTCTGAATATCACTCGTGAAACAACGCTAAAAGTTAAAGTCTTACAGCGATACCTTCCTTATGCAAGTAATGCTTTAAATCCATAATATCAATCTCTTTATAGTGGAAGATGCTAGCTGCAAGTGCAGCATCAGCACCACAATCAAAAGCTTCTTTGATATGCTTCATTGTTCCTGCTCCGCCAGATGCTATCACAGGAACATTTACAGCACGTGAAATTTGCTCAGTTATATTTAACTCAAAGCCTGCTTTAGTACCATCTGCATCCATAGAAGTAAGTAGAATTTCACCAGCTCCACGATCAACGACTTCTTTCGCCCACTCTACAGCATCAAGACCAGTATCTACTCTTCCACCATTTAAAAAGACATGGTACTTGTCCCCTGCTCTTTTGACATCGATAGCAGTTACTATACATTGAGAACCAAATCTTTTTGCACCTTCATTGATGAGTTCTGGTCTTTTAATAGCGGCAGAATTTACACTTACTTTATCGCATCCAACATTGAGTAGTTTATAGATATCTTCAAGTTTTCTAATTCCACCACCAACAGTAAGTGGGATGAAAATTTCTTTTGCAACCTGCGCTACGATGTCGACAATAGTATCACGGTTATCAGATGAGGCAGTTATATCTAAAAATGTAAGTTCATCAGCACCCTCTTCATTGTATCTTCGTGCAACTTCGACTGGGTCGCCAGCATCTTTTAAGCCGACAAAATTAACACCTTTTACAACCCGTCCATCTTTAACATCCAGACATGGAATGATTCTTTTAGCAAAATAGTTCATGAAAAAATGATACCTTATATATATATGTCGCAATTATACTATTTTTGCCTTATGTAAAGTTTTCTTTTTTTGTAATGAAACAAGAAAACTCTTAATCTGAAAGAGTTAAATTTAAAATTTCTTTTTATTATTGTCTAAATATAAGTAAAATTACTATACACTATCTTTCATGAAAAAAGAAAATGTTGTAGCGAAGAAGAAATTTGGTCAAAATTTTCTAAAAGATGAGACTGTTTTACAAAAAATCGTCCAAGCGATGCCCAAAAATGATAATAAAATCGTAGAAATTGGCCCTGGCTTAGGTGATTTAACTAAATTTTTAGTAGATGTCAAAAGTGTAGAAGCTTTTGAGGTCGATACCGATTTGTGTAAACTGTTACAAAGTGAATTTAAAGAAGAGATTGCTACCAAGCGACTCCACATTAATTGTGGGGATGTGCTCCAAGCTTGGAAGAGTAGTTTAGTGGATGAACCGTATGATTTAGTGGCTAACTTGCCTTACTATATCGCGACAAACATAATCCTAAAAGCACTCGCAGATCCAATGTGTAAAAATATACTTGTAATGGTACAGTTAGAAGTTGCAGAAAAATTCTGTGCGGATGCTGGTGAAAAAGTTTTTGGTTCTTTGGGAATAATAACTCAGAGTGTAGGAAGTGCGCGTATAATCGTGAAAGTTCCTCCAACAGCATTTGAACCTCCTCCAAAGATAGATTCTGCAGTATTTTTGATTAAAAAGAAGACAGATAGACCCCAAAAAGATTTCGAGGATATGCTAAGAGTTGCATTTAGCCAACCTCGAAAAACTTTGATGAAAAATCTCTCTTCTAAATATGAGAAAACTGAACTTCTGAAAGTTTTTGAAGAACTTTCCCTTATACAAACGATTCGTCCTCATCAGGTTTCCACTGATAACTATCACCAACTCTATCATAGTATCACTAGTGATACTCATAAATAATAAAATATACAGGAGTTTGGATGTCAGAAGAAAGTACAGGGTCTAGTGAAAATACAGTACCCAAGGGAAATAGTATTCCATTAGAAAAAAATATAGATGGAAACAAACAATCAAATAATAATGTAAACGGTAATAAAAAACCAGTGCATAATAATCAAAACAGAAATAATAATAAGCCAACAGGTAATAGACCAGCGGGAAATAAACCTGCAGGAAACAAACCTAATCCTAACAAAAACAAAAACCGTAATCGTCATCGTAGACAACCTACGCCAGTTGATGAAAATTTAAAAGCTTTTGTTGTTAAAAATCAAGAAGCACATAAGCAAAGACTTAACCCTCATTATAAGCTTGATTTAAATTCGAATGCAAAAATCCGAATTACACCACTTGGTGGTCTTGGTGAGATTGGTGGAAACATCATGGTATTTGAAACAGAAAAAGAAGCGATTCTTGTTGATGTTGGTATGAGTTTCCCTGATGCTGATATGCATGGTGTTGATATTTTAGTACCTGACTTTGCATATTTACGTGAAATCAGAAGTAAGATTGTTGGTATTGTTATTACGCATGCTCACGAAGATCATATTGGTGCAATGCCGTACCTTTATAAAGAGATGCAATTCCCAATTTATGGTACACCACTACCGCTTGCTATGATTGGTACAAAATTTGATGAGCACCATATCAAAGAGCATAGAAAATATTTCAACCCAATTGAAAAACGTCAAATCATTAAAATTGGTAATGACTTTGAAGTAGAGTGGATGCATATGACTCACTCGATTATCGATAGTTCTTCTGTTGCAATTACTACAGAGGCCGGTACTGTTATTCATACAGGTGACTTTAAAATCGATTATACTCCAGTTGATGGATATACTGCTGATTTACACCGTTTAGCTTACTATGGAGATAAAGGTGTTCTTTGTCTTTTAAGTGATTCTACGAACTCGTACAATACAGTTGCAACAGGTTCAGAGCTTAGTGTTGCTCCTGCTCTTGATAGAGTGTTCTCTAAGGCAGAGGGACGTGTTCTCATGTCAACTTTTAGCTCAAATATTCACCGTGTGCAACAAGCTATTCAGTATGGTATTAAATACGGACGTAAAATCTGTGTTATTGGTCGTTCGATGGAGCGAAACATTGAAATCGCGATGCAGTATGATTATTTAAGATTTCCTAAAAATATCTTTATTGATGCTGATGAAATTTCTCGTTATAGCGATAAAGAAGTTCTTATCGTTACTACTGGTTCTCAAGGTGAGGCAAATTCAGCTTTATTTAGAATGAGTATCGGTGAGCACAGACATATTAAAATCAAACCAACAGATTTAATTGTTCTTTCTTCTCGTGCGATTCCAGGGAATGAGGGTTCTATTTCTGGAATGCTAAATCACCTTCAACGTGCAGGAGCAACTATTTCATATGATAAAGGGCTGCACGTATCTGGTCATGCTTCAATGGAAGAGCAAAAACTTATGTTACGTCTTGTTAATCCTAAGTTTTTCTTACCAATTCATGGTGAATATAACCATGTTACGAAGCATAAAGAAACAGGTATGATGTGTGGAGTTCCAGAGAGAAATATTTTACTTATGACAGATGGTGAGCAAATAGAAGTAGCACCGAAGTATATGAGAAAAGTAAAAACTGTTAAAACTGGTAAAACATATATAGACAATCAAAATAACCATCAAATTGAAGATGATATTATCTTAGATAGACAAAAACTAGCAACTGACGGAATCGTGATGATGGTTGTTGAAGTTGATGGTAAGCATTCTAAAATGCAAGCAAAACCTCGTGTTACAACATTTGGAATTGTGGCAGATAAACAAGATAGAGCCTTTGCTAAAGAGATGGAAGATGTTATAGAACACTTCTTACTTCACTTAAAAGATGGAATTATCGAAAATACTCGTGCTTTAGAGAATGATTTACGTCAAATTGTTCGTAAGCATATTTATAGAAAAATGAAAAAATACCCACTTATCGTTCCTCACGTTTTAGTATCTTAGGTAAAAGAAGATATCGTGAGTAGTGATAGTGAATTTGAAAATGCTGTAAAAAGTATGATGCTTCATGTTGGGGAAGATCCCGAGCGTGAAGGTTTACAAGATACCCCTGTAAGAGTAAGAAAAGCCTATGAATTTATTTACGGTGGATATAAAGAAAATCCTAAAGAGATTCTTGAAAAAGCACTTTTTACAACTTCAAATGAAGAGATGGTTTTAGTTAAAGATATCGAATTTTATTCTACTTGTGAGCATCACCTACTTCCTATAATAGGGCGTGTTCACGTTGCCTATATTCCAAATGGAAAGGTTGTAGGACTCTCGAAAATTCCTCGTGTTGTGAATGTTTTTGCGCGTCGTATGCAGATTCAAGAACAACTCACAGAACAAATTGCTGATGCTATTATGGATGCAGTACAACCTAAGGGCGTAGCCGTTGTAATTGCTGCACGTCACATGTGTATGGAGATGCGAGGAGTTGAAAAAATAAACTCAACGACAACTTCATCTGCTCTTCGTGGCTTATTCAAAAAAAATGAAAAAACAAGAAGCGAATTTTTCTCCCTTATTAATTCACCTACTGGCACAAGATACTAAGAATTAGTTATGCCATTTAAATCACTTAGAGAGAAGTTAGCAAAGAGCGACAGTTATTCAGTATCTTTTGGTGAAATCATTAAAATTAATGCTACTGTTATTACAGCAAGAGGACTTAAGGTCAGTATAGGAGATATGCTAAAGATTATCTCTAATGATACAGGTCAAGAAAGTATGGGTATGGTTACAGAGATAGATGGAAGCCTATTTTTTATAACACCTTTTAGTTTTGTGGAAGGTTTTTGTTCCGGAGATAAGGTCTTCTTAGATTCTACTGGTATGAATATTCCTGTCGGTGAAGGACTTTTGGGTCGTGTTGTTGATCCTTTCATGCGACCAATAGATGGAAAAAAAGATATTACCGATTCTAAACTCGCTCCTATTATTAAACCACCAATTGAAGCCATGAAAAGAGGGATGATTGATGAAGTATTTAGTGTTGGAGTAAAAAGTATTGATGGGCTTTTGACTTGCGGAAAAGGTCAAAAGCTTGGAATCTTTGCAGGTTCTGGAGTTGGTAAGTCTACACTTATGGGTATGATTGTTCGAGGTTCATCAGCGCCTATAAAAGTAGTGGCTCTTATTGGTGAGCGGGGTAGGGAAGTTCCTGAATTTATAGAAAAAAACCTCGGAGGTAACTTAGAAAATACAGTTATCATAGTAGCGACTTCAGATGATTCCCCATTAATGAGAAAGTATGGAGCATTTGCTGCAATGAGTGTAGCTGAGTACTTTAAAGACCAAGGGATTGATGTCCTTTTTATCATGGATTCTGTAACGCGCTTCGCTATGGCGCAAAGAGAAATTGGTCTTGCACTTGGTGAGCCACCAACTTCAAAGGGTTATCCACCATCATCTTTAACATTACTACCACAGTTGATGGAGAGAGCGGGGAAAGAAGAGGGTAAGGGTTCAATTACTGCTTTCTTTACCGTTCTTATAGAGGGAGATGATATGAGTGACCCAATCGCAGATCAGTCACGTTCTATTTTAGATGGGCATATAGTTCTTTCTCGTGAACTTACAGATTTTGGTATTTATCCTCCTGTTCATGTATTACAGTCTGCTTCGAGGGTAATGAATGATATAATTTCAGATGAACACTTACAGGCTGTTATGAAATTTCGAAGATATTATACGCTTTTAAAAGAGAATGAAGTTCTTATTAGAATTGGAGCATATACAAAAGGGACAGATGCGGAGCTTGACGAAGCTATAAATAAAAAAGAAGCGATGCAAACATTTATGTCTCAAAAATCTGATCATCAAAGTAATCTTGATGAAACAATAAAAAATCTTATAGAGTTAATGCAAGAAACTAAGCCTTCATTATAATATTTGATTCTATCCATTTCTCACGCGTACATCTACTATTTTGTGAAATAGCAAGCTTTTCATTTGATTTACTTTCATAAGCATTCATTAGAGAAATAATTTCTCTATCAATCCCAAAAATATCTATGTAAGAATAAATAATTGCCTCTGCTTGTTTATATGTTTTGTTTGCCATAAGACCTTTGATTCTCGTATGAAAAGAGAGTCGAAAAAGGTCTCCTATTTTATCTCTTCTTGTTTTTAAATGTATAAGTTCACCAAGAGTAGTTTTTATCTCCTTAAAATTCCCTTTTAAAGCAAAGGCCTCACTTTTTGAAACAAGTTTTCCCCAGTGTGTTTGAAGTAAAGCTCCTAAGTCGGTTGCATTTAAAATGTGATATTTATCTATAATCTCGTAACATTTAAGAAAGTCATTATCTTTGTAGGCATTTTGAAGCTTTTTAACTGCCTTGCACTCTTCTTTATGCAGTGATACTATCTCATCCATAGAATCAATGTTTTGAAGCTTTGTAAGCTTACTAACTGCTAAATCTATATCGCAGCTAAGTATATCTGCTTCAATACTTTCTAAAGAGAGTTTCATAGCTACTTCTACATCTTTATATGTTGGTACAAGTGTAAAAAGTGCATTACGCTTAGCGAGTGCATCGATTTTTCTAAAGTCTTTCATCTCAATAGCTTTTAGAAAATCAGAGAAGTCACTATTATGATTTAAAATGAGTTTTATTATAGGTCTTTTTTGTATAACTGTCGCGTATTCATTTAAGAGAGTAACAGCATTTTCTGGTTTTGCAAAGGCGATTTGTCGTTGTGCATTTTTAAAAGTTTCTTCCCAAATACTTTCCATTCTTGTATATTGAAAGGTACTCCTTAAAGGAGGAAATTTATTACACATAGCGTAGGCAAGAGCATACTTTTTTTCTGCATATAAAACTCTGAATCGTGGATAGTTTTCAAAGGATTTAAATAGGAGTTGAATCGCATCTGTTTTTGCGTCTATGTATTTGAACATTTTTGTAAGTTCTATTGCTTTTTCTTTATTTTGTTGTGTAAGTGCTTCAAGTGCTTGCTTATAGATATTTTGATATGCGATTTCTAGCATTTTATATTCTTTTGTTCCCTTAAGAAGAGGATCATTTTCTATAAGACGATAGGCTTTATCAAGCGCATTAGTAACAATAAAAGTACGTAGTTTATCTGCATTTGGAAGAAGTATTTTTTCTATAGAGTTACTTGCTAAACTTGCAACGAGTGTATTTTTGTCGGCGATAAATATATCAGTAGGGTAGTCACTAAATTCAATATACTTATTATGAAGTAGTTTAAATGAGTGTATATCATATACTGCAACATTTTTATTATTGCCAAGTACCATCAAGTAATTTGGATTTGGCATGAGTAGAACTTTTACTATCTTAGTAAATCCGGTTTCAATTTTTTTAATAAGCTTTTCATTTTTAAGGGAGTTGAAAGATAAATTTCCTTTAGAATCACCACTTACGATTGTGGTAGCATCTAAAAAACATAAGGAATTGATTTGTGCATTGTCGTTTTGAAGAAGGACTTTGTTAGCACGGGAATGCAGGTTGATTGAAAAAATATTGCCCTTGTTTGTTCCTGATACCATAAGCCCTCTTTCAAAAGCAAAGGCAGTTACCTTCGTAGGTATATTTGATGTTTGAGGAAATGAATAAAGTCTTGCAAGCAAGGATGAACCATCATACCTGTATTGTAAGATTCTACCACTCCCCGTAGCTGCGATTATATATTTTGATTCTGCGTCAAATTCAAGGTGTTCTATCATCTCACCATCTGTTTTGATTGTTTTTATTATGATTTTACTTTGAAGATGGAAAATAAATATATGAGTTCTATTACAAAATACCATAAATTCAGCATTTGGACTAAAAGCGATACTTAGCGTTTCGCTACTTAGATTCTCATCAGTTATATTACTTAGTGTTTCACAACTTTGATAATCGAAAATTTTTATACCGTGAAGTTTTGTAGCTACTGCAAATAGTTTTGTATCAAGCGCCTGTAATTTAATAATATTTGAACGAGTTCGTAAGCAGTGAAGTATTTCAAGCATTTTACATCCAATATTTTGAAGAAAGAGAGGATTAAATTACATCTTTAAGATGTAATTTAAGTTAGATTAACACGCAGGTTCAGTACCACTATCGCTTCCGTATTCAAGTGCGAAGTCATAATAATGCTCAAGGTATTTTTCTTTAAGTGCTTTGTCATTAACTTTAGGACAAAGTTTTCTAATTTCATCAGCTATACCAGCTTTCCCTATTGCTATCCACTCGTCTTGTGTATGTGATGCAGCAAATTTAGCACCAGAAAATCCACAAGGTTTTTTAAGTTTTTTAACATAGTACTTCATTCCCTTGTTAATATCTGCATTCGCAGTTGAACTACCAAGAGCTAGCAGTAAAGTTGCAGCTAAAATAATTTTTACGATGTTTTTCATTTGTTTCTCCTATATATGAATAAAACCATTTTAGCTTATAATTGTGAATTAATTGTGTAATTGTAAAATTAATTTCTCTTATTTTATCTAAGTGTAACTTTAAGGACTTATGCACGTCCTTTCATCATTCCTTCCATTGTCATTGGCTTTAAAACGTAGACTTTTAACAGCCACCAAACCCATCTTTCTTGTGTTGGATTAAGTGCAAAGGTAGGTACCGCTTTCATGCTCCAATCAAATTCGCTAAGCATTACTTTACCAATATCAGTTGCTAAAGGATAGCATGTATAACCATTGTATTTTGCAGGTAAAGTCTTTTCATCTTTCATAGATGCTATGATGTTTTGGACTAATACTTTATGTTGTTTACCTACTGAAGCAGAAGTTTTCCCAAGTGGAGTTGCCACGACATCCCCTAGTGAGAAAATATTCTTAAATTTTATATGTTGTAAGGTTTCTTTATTTACAGGTATCCATCCACGAGTAGAACCAAGAGGAGATGAACCAACAATATCGGAAGCTTTCATTGGTGGTGTTACATGAAGAAAGTCATAAGAGACTTCTAGCCTTTCATGTTTTATTATTTGTTCATATTCTTTAAGATTCTCATCATATGCACCTTGTATTGTTCTTTGTTTATTGAAGGTTGCTGTTTTGTTTATTGAATCAATTTGGATTAGATTATGTTGATACTTCCATTTGAAATCTCTTTTTTGAAATTGTTTTACAATGGCATGATGAAATTCTGTAACGTTTAGGAGATTTACTCCATTGGTATAAAAACTTATCTCCACCTTGTCCCTTACTCCGGCATCAAGTAGATGAGAATGTACAAGGTAAATAATTTCTTTTGAACTACTAGCACCTTTTATAGGAGTATTTGGGTGTGTAAAAACTGCTTGAAGTTTTTTATGTCCAGTATGCTTTTTTGCTTTTTTTATAAGTTCTTTAATCCCTTTAAATGTAGTAGTTGCTCCATCTTGGAAAAAGATAGAGTGAAGACCATCTTTTCCTAGGGGACTTTCTTGTGTATATGTATTACAGTTTGAAGTTATAGAGCCTTTTAAACCATTGATAGCCCCGAAGTTTAGTTCTACCCCGGTAGCTATTATTAGTTGATCATAATGTACTTCTAGTTTATCATCAACTGTTAGTTTATTGTTTATAGGGTCAAAAGATGTGGCTTTACCCTTGATGAGTTTTACGCCATAAGGGATTTTGTCATTTCTGTTATAAATTATTTCACTTATGTCCCAAATACCTGCTGCTACTAAGCTAAGTCCTGGTTGATAAGAAGCAGATAATGGGTTAGGCTCTATGATAGTAATATTTGAATTTAATAGGCTTTTTTGAAGGCGAGCAGCTGTGCTTATTCCAGAAAGCCCACCACCTACGATAACAATTTTTCCTAAAGCATTAGAAGACTTAATCTCAGAACTATTAAGGCTACTACTTGTTATAACAGAAGCTGCTATAGGAGAAAGTGTTAAGTACTTAAGAGCATCACGACGAGACACAATATCTGGATGTTTATCAACTTCATTTAAAATTTGCTCAAGTATCTCATTCTTTTTCATGCTTCACCTTAATAGGTTTATATCTTACAAGCTAAAGACTTAAAGAGAAGATTTTTTGGTTTAATATATTTTATTTACTAAAAGTTGTGCAGAGACTTTGTTGTTAAATTCATTTTTAGCAACCGTATAGCTACAAGTAATTGTTTTAGATTCTGGCATTTCGTATACAGTTCTAAATGCGATAAGTTCTAAAGTCTTCCCATCAACACATTGTGTTGATTTATCGCTACTAATTGACGGGCAATTATACTCTTGTGCATTCTGTCTTATCTCGATTCTAGAGTGTGATTTGTCTTTTCCCATAAGTTTTATACTGACAACTTGGGCATCTTGGATTAGGAATCTTGGACGAAGGTTTGCTTCACCGTAAGGTTCAAACTGTTCTAAAAGTTGAAGTAGTTCTAAGTCAATATCTTGGGAGTTTAAAATACCAGTTAATGCCTCTTTTGGCTCAAAATCTTTAGGGTCAATGAGTGATGCACTTTTATTTATTTCTTTCGTAAAAGATTCTATATTCTCTTCTAAAAGCCCTAAACCAGCTGCCATCTTATGCCCACCAAACTTAGTTAACAAGTGTTCACATGACTTTATGAGCTCATAAATGCTTACTTCACCGATACTTCTAGCACTCCCTTTAGTTATTCCATTTTTTATGCTTAAAACGATAGCTGGACGAGCAAATTTATCTACCAATCTTGCAGCTACAATCCCAACAACACCCTCATGCCAATTTTCATTTGCCACTACAATAACATCGGCATTAGAATCTGCCATTGCCATCGCCTCTTTAGTACAGGCAGCTTCTGTTTCTTTTCTTAAATCGTTGAGTTTTCCTAGGAGTTCAAACTGATTATACGCATCATCGATAGTAGTTGATGTGTAAAAATCAAGAGCGATACCTGCATCTTCAAGTCTTCCTGCCGAGTTGATTCTAGGAGCAATTTGAAATGCTATATCTTCAGAAGAGATGGAGGACTTATTTAAAAAGTCTCGAATGATTATAGAAGAAGGGCGGTTTGAAGTCATAAGAACTTTGAGACCTTCTTTAACTAGTGTTCTATTTATGTCTATAAGAGGCATAATATCCGCGATGATTGCAATGGCTAAAATATCTAAAAATTGTTTCATGTTTATAGAAAGGGAGAGTTCTTTTTTTACAAGCCCTAAGAGTAACCATGCAACCTGCGCTCCACAGATTTCTTTAAAAGGGTAGGTACAAGATTCTAGTTTAGGATCAACTATAGCGTAACAATCAGGAAGAACTTCAGAAGGTGTATGATGATCCGTAATGATAAGGTCAATATCTTTTTCTTTACAAACTTCAGCAGCCCCAATAGCTGTGATTCCATTATCAACTGTAATAACTAAGTCAGCTTCTATTCGCTTTAAAACATTAGGAGATACCCCATAACCATCACGAAAACGATTTGGAATAATAGCCTCAAGCGGATAAGGAATCTGTCTAAAGAAATCAACCATAATAGCAGTAGAACTAACCCCATCAACATCATAGTCACCAACAAGAGTTATACGTTCATTATTGCGAATCGCATCGGCAATCCGTTTAGCTGATTTTTCAGAATCTTGGAGCAGAGCTGGGCTTGGAATATCAGAGAGTTTTTTTTCTTCATCAGAAAATCTAGAAGAGAGCAGTTCGTAGAGAGAGTGTTTATTTAATAGTTTAGTATTGAAGTTTATTTGCATGATGTGAATTATACTTAAATAGTTTGTATATAGAGTTAATTCTTATTTTGACATACTGGATAGTTTTCTATATAATTATACTTCATATCAATTAAGGACATATAAATAATGATTGAAGAAATTAAAAATATTTACCTGCCGATTATTATGGCAATTTTTCTTGGGTATATTGCTTATCAACAAATGAGAACCAATAGAGATAAATTGAAGCTTGATTTATATAACAAGAGATTCGGAGTGTATATTTGCGTACTAAAGTTTAATCAATAATTCATGAACGACGAACTATCAACAGATACTCATAGAAAATTTATAGAACAAAAGCAGGCATCAAAATTTCTCTTTGATCCAAAAGATAAAATTTATGATGTATTAAATGAAATTCATAAAAAATCATTTAAGGTATCAGGGTTTAGAACAAATGGTAGCAAACTTAAAGGAACTGATGAATATGTTAAAGCAAATAATGAGATGCAAGATTCACTATCTTGGATAATAAACGAAGTGGATGAACTAGATCTAAAAATGTTAAAATATCTAAACTTTCATAAATAAATATATCCTAATTCCCATACTTTGCTTGGAAATGTATATACCACTAACAACACAAATAAATGTATAAACTCCCAAGGAAAGCATGGAAGTAAGTGAGTGAAAGAATGTGAAAACTAAGGAAGTGTGACTTGATTATCTTTATAAATCGTTAATATCTCTGCTCTATTTTCTGAAAGTCTATATATAATTGAAAACCCTTGATAAACTAACTTTCTAGTGTTTGGTGCTATATCTTCGGAGGGTCTTCCAGACTTTGGAAAGTTAGATAACATCTCAATAATATAAGTTTTCATTTTATCTAAATATCTATCAGCTATTTCCGTATTTTTTGTTTGACTGTAAATATATTTTGCTTGAATGATTAAATTTTTTGTAGCTGTTTTTGAAAAAACTATTTTAGTCATGGTAAGATTGTTTTGCTAATTCAAAAGCTTCATCAATTTCTATAAAATCATTTTTTTCTATTTCATGAACCGATTGTGCTACATCATGTTTTAATTTTGCATGGGTTCGATTGTATTCATCAAGTGAAATCATTACTACAGTTTTATCATTTTTAGTTGTAATAATAACTTCTTCATTATTATCACACACATCGTCTATGAGGGATTTGAGGTTGTTTCTAGCAGATGTATAGTTAAGTGCTTGCATAAGTTAGCCTTTATGACAGGATACTGACATTATAGCTAAATTTATAAGTCTATATAAACATATACTTTGCACTTATTACAATAAAAAGTCCAAGCACTAATACAAGTTTATGAAAATGATTTTCCATAAAGTTACTTTTTGTTTTGCCAGTGATTTTGTTATAAATATTTGACAATACTCCTAAAATTATGATGAGAGCTAAAGCTATTTTAAACATTAAAACTTGTTGTAGATGCGTGTTAAAAAAGCCAGATTCAGCATTAATGTAACTAGACATCATCATTCCACCAGTTAAAACAATTAGAAGTAAAGAAAGTGGAAAAATCTTGAATCCAAGTGGTCCTAAGACTTTGTTTGCAGTCTCTTTTGCATCACCTTGAAGTTTCTCTTTTAGTTTTGATATCATGAACACATCAGTAAAGACATAGCCTAAAAATATAATTGCTAAAATTAGGTGTATTGTATGTGCATACGGATAAACTGCTTCCATTTTAATTCCTTTTTACTCAGTACTCAAACTAGCTTTTACAAAAGCCAAGATTGCAGGGTTTGGATTTTGAAGACGTGATGTAAACTCTGGGTGAAATTGTACACCCAAGAACCAAGGGTGACCTTCTATTTCTACAGTCTCTATAAGACCATTCGATTCACCAGTAACAATCATACCAGCCTTTTCGAGTTGTTCACGATACGCAGGATTAGCCTCATAACGGTGTCTGTGTCTTTCATGGATAGTTTTTTCACCATTGTATGCCGCACGAAGAAGAGAACCTTCTTTAGTGTCACATGGATACTCACCAAGGCGAAGTGTTCCACCCATTGGTGACTTGTGTGTACGAAGTTGTGTTCCCCCAGATTGGTCAAGAAAATTATCGATAAGGTAAATCATTGGATGCGGTGTTTTTTCATCAAACTCTATAGAGTTCGCACCTTCTAAACCAAGAACATTTCTAGCGTACTCAACAAGGGCAAGTTGCATTCCAAGACAGATTCCAAGGTATGGAAGCTTGTTTATTCTAGCATACTCAATAGCTAAAATCTTACCCTCAACACCACGAGTACCAAAGCCGCCAGCCACAAGAACAGAATCGGAGTCACCTAAAAGCGCTTCAGCACCTCTTTCTTCAAGTTCCTCAGAATCAACCCAATTTATTTCAACGCGTGTATCTAAGTGTGCACCACAGTGAATAAGAGATTCTGTTAAAGACTTGTATGCTTCTTTAAGCTCAAGGTATTTTCCTACAAAAGCAATTACCACAGTATCTTTTGGTTGGAGAATTTTTTTCACTAAGTCTTCCCATGCTTCCATATCTGGATTCAGCTCTTCAAGGTCTAAGTTCTTTGCTATCGGTTTTAAGATATTTTGTCGTAAAAATGTAAGTGGAATATCGTAAATTGTTTTTGCATCAAGTGCTTCGATAACGCAATCAGGATGTACATCACAACTCATCGCAAGTTTTTTCTTAAATGTTTTTGGAAGATAGTTCTCGCTTCTAGCAATAATCATTTGTGGTGTGATTCCAATTCTTCGAAGCTCTTGAACTGAGTGTTGTGTAGGCTTAGATTTTAACTCACCTGCAGCTTTGATGTATGGAATCAGAGTAACGTGTATAAAAAATGTTCCCGCAACTTCATCATCATGTTTCATTTGACGAATAGCTTCCATAAAAGGGAGACCTTCGATATCACCAACTGTACCACCAAGTTCTACAACTAAAATATCGTGACCTTTTCCTGCTCTCTTAATACGGTTTACAATCTCACCAACAATGTGAGGAACAACTTGAATCGTTTGTCCTAAATACCCCCCAGCACGTTCTCTCTCAATAACAGAAGAATAAACTTGACCTGTCGTGAAGTTAGAAGATTTTAAGTAGGAACTATCAAGAAATCTTTCATAGTTTCCGATGTCGAGGTCAGTTTCAGCTCCATCTTTTGTAACAAAAACTTCACCATGCTCAAGCGGTGACATTGTTCCAGGGTCTACGTTAATATATGGATCGATTTTTAACATTCCCACTTTTTTACCTGAGTGTTTAAGTAAAGTACCAACACTAGCAGCTGTAATCCCTTTTCCAAGAGAAGATAAAACTCCACCGGTAACAAAAATGTATTTAGTCATAAGCTCATCCTATATTAATCTTTTATAAACGCGATTATAGTCTAATATCACTTAAAATCTGTATAGCGGTGTTTGATATAAAATAAATACTGCTATAATAACTTTAAAAAAGAAAGAGAGAAGCTTTGGAAAATGCAATATTGTATGTTATAGCAGCACTTGGTATATCTGTTATATTAAATATATTTTTAAAAAGAATCGGTGTATCGCAAATTATAGGATATATTTTAACGGGTACAATAATCGTATATGCTTTTGATTTAAGACACCTAAATGACTCGCACGCTCTTGAAATGGTTGGTGAGTTTGGAATCGTATTTTTAATGTTTACTATCGGACTTGAAATCTCGCTCGCAAAAATGGGTACGATGAAAAAAGAGATTTTTGGTAATGGTCTGATGCAAGTCTCTTTTAGCGCTATTATTATTTATATCATTACTTATTATATTTTTGATATAGATGCAACAACTGCACTTATAATTTCCTTGGCATTTTCCCTTTCTTCTACAGCAGTTGTTCTTAGTTATTTAAAAAGTTCAAAAGAGATTTATGCTCCCTATGGTCAAAAAGCGACAGGAATTTTAATCTTTCAAGATATCGCGGTTATTCCTATCTTAATCCTTATAGGTTTTTTAACAACAGATGGTGATGAGAGTGTATTTACGATTTTAACCAACACGGTTATTAGCGCTATCATTGTTATAGGCTTATTATTCGTTGTTGGAAAACGCTTGATGACTTGGTTGCTCCATTTCTCAGCAACCTCAGAAGTTGAAGAACTTTTTATGGGTTCTGTTTTGTTTATTGTTGTGTCTGCCTCGATGTTTGGCTATTTTATGGGCTTTACGTACTCACTTGGAGCCTTTGTGGCGGGGATGATTATTGCTGAAACAAAGTACCATCATAAGGTAGAATCAGATATCGCTCCTTTTAAAGATTTACTTTTAGGAACATTTTTTGTAGTTGTTGGTATGAAAGTTGACCTGCAAGTTTTTGTAGATAATGTAGGTTCTATTGTGGGAATATTTATAGCAGTGGCGGTACTTAAGAGTGCCATAATGTACTTTTTGCTTCGTCTTACATCTACACATAATGCATCATTAAAAACCGCTCTTGTTTTATCGCAAGTTGGAGAATTCTCTTTTGTAATCTTTGCATTAGCAGGAATGGGAGGACTTTTAGAAACAGAGTTATCTCAGTTCTTAGTATTAATTGTTATTTTTTCAATGATGGTGACCCCTTTCTTTATTACTAGAGTAGGGCAAATTGCTAAATATTTTTCTAAAGAACTTGAAGAGGGTGAGAATATGGCAGCCTTAGACAAAAGGGAAGGTCATGTAATTGTTTGTGGTTATAGTGTTGTAGGTAAGTTTGTTACAAGACACCTTGATGAACTTGATGCACCCTACATTGTTATAGATAATTCAAATAAACATGTTCAAGAAGCTTTAAACAATGGTTTAGAAGCATATCTTGGTGATGCCTCAAAGGCTTCTATTTTAGATGCGATACATGTTGAAAATGCTTCTTCAGTGATTGTGACACTTGATAACATTGAGAAGAAACGACTTATATGTGAAGCAATTTTAAAGCATACAAAAAATGTAAATCTCATTGTAAAAGTTGTATCTCTTGAAGAGAAAGAGAAACTCTCAGATTTAAAAATTAATGTAGTAGTAGATGGGAAGCTTGAAGTTGCCCGGGTTCTTGTTGAGAGAATGATTACTTGTCAGTTAAAATATAAGTAGGTTTTAAGAAATTATCTAATTGGTATTAAAAGTGCTATAATATATCATATGACTTTTACTATAAAGGATACATTATGGCTTTTTCGATTAATGCAAACATAAGTGCGATGACTGCTAACCTACATTCAAACCTTGCTAATCAAGGATTAAATGATTCTTTAAATAGATTATCTTCTGGTTCTAATATAACAAATGCTGCCTATGAT
>JAFLJZ010000134.1 GCA_022712775.1 Sulfurimonas sp. | reverse complement strand
AATAGCGATGTTATCTACTTTATTGATTGTAAAAGTAACATTTTCATCACCCTCTGGCGCATCTTCTAAATAGAATGGAGGTGCCTTGTATCCGCATCCACTCAAACCTAATAAAAACATCGCTATAATTAGCTTATGAAAAATGCCACTAAAATAATTACTTCTTTTGGAGATTCTATTCATCAATTAAATTCTTCTTTTTTAGCAATTATACTAAAAATAGTTTAAATGACCTTAGAAGAAAAAATTAAACAACTTCCACAAAGTGCTGGAGTCTATCAATACTTTGATAAAAATGATAATTTACTTTACATTGGAAAAGCAAAAAACTTATCTAAACGTGTCAAAAGTTATTTTAGTTTTACTCCCACTTTAAAAGCTAAAGCAAACCTTTCTACGCGAATTATAAAAATGATAAACCAAACTGTTTCTCTGCATTATATTATCGTTAACTCCGAACATGATGCACTTATACTAGAAAACTCACTCATAAAACAGCTCAACCCAAAGTACAATATTTTACTTCGAGATGATAAAACATATCCTTATATTTATATAGATAATTCTCTAAAATATCCTCGCTACGAAATAACAAGAAAAGTTTTAAAAAGTTCTAATATTACCTATTTTGGTCCCTATTCTATTGCGGCTAGAGATATTTTAGATTCTCTTTATGAAATATGTAAACTTGTTCAAAAAAAGGGCTGTCTAAAATCAAAAAAATTATGCTTATACCATCAAATAAATAAGTGTTTAGGACCCTGTGCGCTTCCTGTTTCACCAGAGCAATACCAAAAAGAAGTTGATTTAGGTTTAGCACTTATCCTAAACAAAAAATTACTTATAAAAAAGCTCGAAGATAAAATGTCCTTTTATGCTGGGGAGATGCGATTTGAAGAAGCAGGAGAACTTCGAGATAGAATCGAGAAAATTTCTCGTTCTGAAATTAAAAGTGAAATAGATTTCGCTACTAATGAGAACTATGATATTTTTGCCATTAGTTCGTCTCTTAGTCGGGCTGTTGTCGTTCGACTATTTATGAGAAATGGAAAAATCATTTCATCATCGCATGATTTTATACAACTTAATGTTGATTATGATGAAAATGAGATGTATCAAAGAGTTCTTTTAGATTTTTATAAGGATGAAAAGCCTCCTATTATTGCTCCTATTCTTATTGCACATACTTTTGATGAAATAAATTTAGTACAAGAACACTTAAGTATTCTTTTTCAAAAGAAGGCAAATATTATCGAACCCAAGAGAGGTGATAAAAAACATCTTATAGACTTAGCTCTTTTAAATGCAAAAGAATTACTTAAAAAAGATGTCTCACAAGATTCTATACAAGTACTTTCTCAACTTAAAGAACTTTTAAATCTGCAAAGAGTTCCTCTAAGAGCTGAAATATTTGACAATTCTCATATGGCAGGAGTTGCAACAGTTGGTGCAATGGTTGTCTATGATACATCAAAATTTGATAAAAAATCATACAGAACATATCATTTAGAGGCTAAAGACGAATATGCACAAATGCGAGAAACACTAACGAGAAGAGTAAAAAGTTTTGATAAAGTCTCACCACCTGATATATGGATAATAGATGGGGGAACAACACTTCTAAAGCTTGCACGTGAGATTTTAGATAGTTCTGCTGTTTTTATAGATGTTATTGCCATATCTAAAGAAAAAATAAACGCGAAATCCCATAGGGCAAAAGGAAATGCGAAAGATATTATCCACACACTTGAAGAAAGCTTTACGCTTGTCACAAGTGACAAAAGGCTTCAATGGGTGCAAAATTTACGAGATGAGGCACACCGAAGTGCTATAAATTTTCATAAAAAAACCAAGCTAAAACTAGATAAAGAATCAAAATTATTAAACCTTAAAGGAATCTCTCCTGCAAAAATCAAAAAACTTTTAAACCATTTTGGAACTTTTGAAGCTTTAAAATCATTAGATATAGAAGAAATTAGCTCGATTTTAAGCACACAAGATGCAAAAACAATCAAAAATATTTATAAATAAGTTTTAATTTTTGTACTTTATGTTACGCTAGTTAAATTAATTTTAAGACAATAGCTATGTAAGGTTTTGTAATGAACGATGTAATCCCAATAGATAAAGAATATATTTTTGACGGTAGTAGTATTATTAGTCAAACTGACTTAAAAGGTGTAATCACTTTTGCTAATAGAAAGTTTTGTAGTATTTCTAAATACTCTCTCGATGAACTTGTTGGTCAAAAACATAATATCATTCGCCATCCAGATATGCCTCAAGCAATTTTCCAAAAGATGTGGAATTCAATCTCTGTAGGACATACATGGACTGGACTAGTAAAAAACTTGCGTAAAGATGGTCTTTACTATTGGGTAGATACTGAAATTCTTCCAATTTTAAATGAAAGCCATGAAATTACAGGTTACATTGCATCACGAAAAGCGGCTTCACGAAAAAATATCGAAGAAACACAAATAGCATACAAAAAAATGCTAGTAACTCAAGAATAAGGTAGGAAAATGCTAATATACAATCACAAAAAAGAATTTGTTGGAATTGATGAAAAAGATTTAAATATTCTTGGATTTTCTAGTCTCGGCGAATTAATGAGTGAAGCATCAGATTTTGCTGATATGTTTGTAAAAACACCTGGATTCATTCATAATTTTCAGCATGTGAACTGGATAGACTTTGTTGAGTGTGCTGATTCTTCTGAGAGCGCTAAGGTTATTATTCATGCCAAACAAAGAAACTTTCAGTGTCAGTTAAATGTAAGTATTGCTTACTTATCTGATAATGTATCTACCAAAGCATATTTAGTACACCTTAGTAATGTAAAAGAACTAACAGATAATGAAACTGAATATATTTCTATAGACTTACTAAAACAAACGACTCCTAAACCTATAGCCGAACCTCAAGAAACTCCTCAAAAAGTGGACTTTGTTGTGGAAGAAGAAGAAAAAGAAGATGTACAAAAAGAAGAAGTCATTGTTCCTAGTCCATCTTTAGATACTCCTATCAGTCTCGACTTTGATGATGAGATAGAAAATGAACAGCTTCCAAAAATGGCAGTACAAAAAGAGATACAAACATATACAGAAGTGTATGATAATGGATACACATATGACCCACTTGTTGCATCAAGTGCACTTGGCTTACCAGTAGATTTGATCGAAGAGTTTATCGAAGATTTTATAGCACAGGCTAAAGAGTTTAAAGATGATTTATATGATTCATTTGACAATGGGGATTCTGATAATTTAAAAACACTCTCACATAAACTTAAAGGTGTAGCAGCAAACCTTAGAATCGAAGATGCTTTAGAGAGTTTAACAATCATCAATACCTCTGATAACAATAATGAAATTAAAAAGCACCTTGATATATTGTACAAGATAATTGCAAAACTATCTCATGAAGAGATTGTAATGACAAAAGAAGTAGGTTCCATATCTCCTAGCATTTCAAATCCAAAAGAACCTGAAAATGAGAACCATATAGGTGATACTCCGATAGAAATTGATATAGACATGGATGATAATATTTTCACAGTTCCTACTGATGAAGAAGTGCCAGCTGATGAAGAAATACCTGCACCAACTATAACAGATGCAGAAGTTCCTACAAAAATTGAAATGCCTGAACTAGCAGATGATGACTTTCTTGCACCAATTGAGTTGAATTTGGATGAAGATGAGATATCTATGAATGATGTAGATAATGAAATATTTGAATTTGACGAAGTAACTCAAGACATTTCTACTGAATCTAGCGAAGTTCCAGAACTTAATGAACTCGAAGAATTCAGCTTAGAGCCTGAATTGGATTTAGCAGAAGATAAACTAATTCATACCCCTTACGATAAAAAACTTGTAGCAGATGAAATTGGACTTGACGAAGAAAGCTTTAATGAACTTTTTGATGATTATATATTTGAAGCAAAAGAGATTTCAAGTTTGATTCGTACAGCTGTTGATTCTAATGAAAGTAATAACTGGAGTAAACAAGCTTTAAAGTTAAAAATGATGAATGAGAATATGAGAATCACCAATCTTGAAACAGAGTTAGAAACTTTAATACAAACACAAGATAGGATAATCGCACAAGAAGCAAGTAAAAAATTATCTGAATTAATCTTAGAAATAGAGGCTTAAAGATGCAGTTAGGAATAAAGAATAGACTTCGCCTCATTAGTTTAGTGCCAATTTTTATACTCTTTTCTCTTACAAGTTATTTTACTATAGAATCATTCCTTCATTACCAAACCACACAGGTTATACAAGATAAACTCTCAGCAAATAAACAACTTAATGCGCTTGTTGGTAACATTGCAAGAGAAAGAGGTATGACGGTTATGTACCTTGGAAACTCATCTCCAAATACTCTTAAATCTCTGGTTAAACAAAGAAGTGTTGTTGATGCTAAAAGTAACCTCTACCTTTCTAGTTTACAAAATAATGAAAGCCTGCACAATCACGATGAAGACATAAGCCAATGTTTAGCATGTATAAATGTTGAATCTATCTCTAGCGCTATTAAGAAGATTCAAGATATACGAATACTAGTTGATGAGCATAAAACAAACTTTGAAGATGTTTATAAAAATGTATATGGTACTATCCTACGTAATACAGTTTTAGAACTTGAAAAAATTACAATCGAGCAAACCGATGCTGAAATTCAAGAACTTTCTTCACACTACATTGCCTTTGTTCGTGCACAAGAATCTACATCTTCAGAAAGAGATTTAATCTCTTATGCACTTGCTCGTTCAACAAAATTAAAAACACAAGAACTTAGTTTATGGATTTCACTTATTGGAAAATCTGAAATTATCCACTATGATACTATTGAAGACCAAAATCTTGTAAAAGAATTAGACCTTATATTTAAATATGAAGATAACCTTGAGTTAATTGAAGATATTAACCTTGAGCGAACAGCTATTATTTCAGCATCAAGTGAAGGAAACTATGGTTCAAGTCATGGAATATGGTTTACAATGCTTTCTGAGAAAACGAATATCATCTCAGATGCCCAAGAAATATTACTTAATGCAATTGATAATCGTGCACAAGAAGTACAGCAAGATGTTTTACAACTCTTAATCTTTTCACTTATCATTTGGTTAATCTCAATCGTGATTGCAATACTTGGATTTTTACTCTCAAACGAAATTGCAAACAATATTAAAAATCTAGAGAATGTACTTAAAAAAGTTGCAAAAGATACAAAAAATACGCATGGTCATGATATCGATATAGACCTTAACTCTACCGAGGGCACAGCACAAGCATATGATCTGCTTCAAGCAATAATTGAACAAACACGAAGCGATAAAATATCTGCACAAGAAGCTAGTGAGGCAAAATCAATGTTTCTTGCCAATATGTCTCACGAAATCAGAACACCACTCAATGGTATCGTTGGGTTTACTGAGCTCTTAAAAGATTCTGGCTTAGAAGAAGAACAAAGTGAGTTTGTAGATATTATTGAAAAATCTTCTGAAAATCTTCTTGAAATCATCAATAATATTCTTGATTTATCTAAAATCGAAAGTAACAAACTTGAGATTGAAGATATTATATTTAAACCTATAATAGAGTTTGAAAGTGCTGTTGAAGTTTATGCAGTTCGAGCGAGTGAAAAACATATTGATTTAGGATGTTTCATTGATCCAGAACTAGGACAACCTCTTAAAGGTGATCCAACAAAAATCAAAGAAGTTATCATCAACTTACTTTCTAATGCTGTTAAGTTCACAACGAGTTCTGGTGCTATTAATGTTAACATTAGAAAAATAGATTCTGAGCAAGTTGGAATCACAAGTGTTAGATTTGAAGTTCAAGATAGTGGGATTGGTGTAACGAGTGAGCAAAAGACAAGAATATTTGAAGCATTCTCTCAGGCTGATACTTCTATTACACGTAAATATGGTGGTACAGGACTTGGTTTAACTATTTCTAGCCGTTTTATCGAACTTATGGGTGGTAATTTAGATTTACATAGTGAACCAGGTCAGGGAACTACTTTTTTCTTTACAATTAACTTTGAAGAGGTAGATACAGTTCATGAAATAACTAGGGGTCACTATTCTAGCATTAATGCTCTTATTTTAGAAGATAAACATAGAATTAAAGCACAGGCTTCATATTTACGTGAATTTTTAGATTTTCATGGTGTCAACTATACAATCTTTACCAGTCAAGAAGAATTAGAAAACTTAGAATTACAAGCAGACTATAACTTACTTTTTATAGACTATGATTACTGCTCTGAAGAGACCTTGATATCCTATGCTAAAAAAGAGGAAAAACTTATCCTTTTAAGTAAAGCTACTTATATGAAGAAAATAGATGTATTAAATTTAGATATATTTAAAACACTCTATGAGCCACTAAATAATTCTAAAATTGCAACACTTTTAGAAAACTATCATTCTCAAAATAACAACACTACTACAAGTAAAAAAGTTGATAAAAAACTCTTTAATGTTAGTAGCTTGAAATTTAAAGCAAATGTCCTAATTGCAGAAGATAATATCATCAACCAAAAACTTATACGAAGAACCTTAGAAGATATTGGTCTTAGCATCACTATAGCTAGTAATGGTCTTGAAGCATTTCAAAAAAGAAAAGATGGAGACTTTGACTTAATTTTCATGGATATTCAAATGCCATTTCTTGATGGTGTCGAAGCGACAAAGGAAATTTTAGAGTATGAAGAAGACTATAATCAAAAGCATATTCCTATTATTGCCCTCACAGCAAATGCTCTTAAAGGTGATAGGGAAAGGTTTTTAGCTGCTGGTCTTGATGAATACACGACAAAACCTCTTGTTCGAGAAGAAATAATTGCCTTGCTCCATCAGTTCTTATCTGAATA
>JAFLJZ010000133.1 GCA_022712775.1 Sulfurimonas sp. | reverse complement strand
GCTGTCAATATTTTGTGATGACCCAATCATAAAGGATATTTCATTTTTTTCTTTTATAGTTTCAAATATTTTATCTTCAACACTTTGTTCATCTGGAAAATCTTTATTACTTCTCTGAAGCATAGTTCCTTCCATAAGCAAAATATCTACATTTTGTAAATCTTTATCTTTTATCATTCTATCAAATAGCTTTGATTTTCTTCCATTGGCTCTGAAATCACCACTGTACAAAACTTTTTTACCATCGGCTTCAATCAAAAAAGCATAAGCATCTGTTGCACTATGGTCAACTAAATATGGAGTGATTTTAAAATCACCAATTTCAAAACTTTTCCAAGCTTCAAATATTTGAAAATTATTTTCTAATATTTCATTACCAGTAAATATTTTTGCAGCATTCATTAGTTCTACTGATAACTCTCCACAATAAATAGGAGTACTATTTTCAATATTTACTATCTCCCCGAAATGGTCTTGATGTGGGTGGGATATTAAAATAGCATCAATATTATCTGTAATTTTCACTTGTTCGCTAGTATCTTGTAATGGTGTACCATAATCAAGTAGTATAGTTGTACTTTTTGTTTTTAACTCTATACAACTTCCACCAATTTCATTTGTACCTTTATGTATTTTAATTTTCATTTTTAGCCTTATCATTGAGTAAGTTTATAATTTTAAACAGTAAAAGAATAAACCTTTACCTCTATATTCAGTTGAGAAGCCGATTTGTTAAGCAAAACACTATTTACTTTACAAATTTAGTACTATGTGTCTCATTTTGTAGCTATTTTTTCGTCTTGACAACCTGCACACAACTACTTATTCAAACACATTATATACACAATAGTCTTAAATATGAAAAATAACATACACTCATAATATATGTTAAAAACAAATATTACATTGAAAATATGACAAACTGCAAAGTATTTAGCTCTTTACTTAAAAATCAACTACTATTCTTAAATAAATAGTGTGCGTTATTTAGAATATAGCTACTTAACTATCATAAATGAGTGTTAATTGTTAAATGAATCACATAACACACATAGTGTCGCTTAAGAGAGCTCTGAAAATGAAAACAGATATTGAAAGTAATTAATCCTTTAGCTTTTTAGGAGTTTAAAATGATTTTAGGAAAATGCCCATATTGTGATGACGGTCAAATAGAGGTGCGAGATAAAGAAGTTAGTGGCAAGAAAGTGAAACTCTACGCCTGTTCAAACGCAAACTGGAAAACAGAGGATGGAGAGATGTTTGAGCTTACCGATAAATCTACATGTGAGTTTAGAATCTGGCAAAATTCTTTAGCAAAATATGGAAAATGGTTGAAATATCAAGAGGTAAGAGAACTCTTAGGTAATGATTCTATAGAGGTGGAACTTTTGAGTAAAAAGTATGGAAAGAAAGTTTATTATAACAAGCATATCATCTTAAATGAGGAGTATGGAGTGAGCGTTTTATGGGATTAGTAAGAAATATTTCGCTATTATTAAACATACTAGTTTAATTGAGAATATATAATGCTAAAGCAATTTAAAGAAGCAATAGAAACAAGTAACATTATCTCTAAAACAGATACAAATGGGATTATTACTTTTGTCAATGATGAGTTTTGTAAAATATCGGGTTATACAAAAGATGAATTAATTGGACAAAATCATAATATTGTAAGAGATCCAGATATTCCTGCTTCAAAATTTAAAACTCTCTGGGATACCATCAACAACAAACAAATTTATAAAAGTAATGTAAAAAATCGTAAAAAAGATGGAAAATCTTTTTATGTCAACACAACAATAATCCCTATTTTAGACGAAAAAGAAGAGATCGTTGAGTTTATAGCTATTAGATATGATGTTACAAATGAGATGCTTTACAAAGAAAAATTAGAAAAAAAAGAGAAAGAACTTCAAGAGTTAAATATAACTTTAGAAAAAAGAGTGCAAGAGAAAACTTCAGAGCTTAAAGAGTTAAATGCTACTTTAGAACTTAGAATCGAAGATGAAATTTTAAAAAATGAAAGCAAACAAAAAGTGATGTTTTCTCAAGCGAGACTTGCAAGTTTAGGTGAGATGTTAGCAAATATTGCGCATCAATGGAGACAACCTCTTACAGAGTTAAATTTAACTATTTTTAGTATTAAAAAAGCTGCGATAAACAAAGATGAGGATGAGGTAAAAAAACTTTATAGTAATAGTAAAAATATCATACAAAATATGTCAAATACTATAGATGATTTTACAAACTTTTTTAAACCAAATAAAAACAAGTCTTATTTTCAAATTACTGATAGTATCAATGAATCGCTTAAAATCTTACAAAGAGTAATTACAAAAGAGATGATAAATGTGAAAACAGAATTTAAAGATGTAACTATTTTTGGCGTAACAAATGAGTTTAATCAAGTGATAATAAATTTAATAAAAAATTCCATTGATGCTTTTATTTACAATAGTATTTTATTGCGAGAGATAAATATAAAAGTTGTTAAAAGTAAAAAATTTGTAATTATTGAGTTTCAAGATAATGCAGGCGGAATAAAGGAAAAAAATATAGATAAAATTTACGAACCTTATTACACAACAAAACATAAAAGCCAAGGGACAGGACTTGGTCTTTTTATGTCAAAAATGATTTGTGAAAAAGGTTTAAATGCCTCTCTCAATGTAAAATCTAAAAAAAGTATAACAACTTTCACAATCAAGATTCCATTGGAAGAGAACCATGCGTAATAAAATTTTAAAGGGACTAAAAATTTTACTTGTTGAAGATGAAGAAAAATTAGCAAGGCTGTTAAAAAATGCTATTGGTGATAATTTTCATAGTTTTACTTTAGCAGATAATGGAAAAGATGGTTTAGAAATTTTTTTAAAAATTAGTCCAGATATTGTTATAACAGATATTTCTATGCCAATAATGAGTGGTTTGAAAATGGCAAAAGAGATTAAAAGAAATTACCCTGAAATACCTATAATCATTTTAAGTGCTTTTAGTGAAACAGATAAATTTTTAGATGCTATAGATGTAGGAGTAGTTAAATACTTTATAAAACCATTTGACCCTGATGAATTATTAGAATATATAGAGGGTATAGCAAAAAAAATAGGAACTAAGTTGCTAGAGTTAAGTAATGGATTCTCGTATAATTTAACGAGAAAAAGTTTATATAAAAATTCTAGATTTATCTCACTGACAAAGAATGAAAATAGATTTATACAGTTACTTTTAAAAAACTACCAAGAGGATAAAAAAACAGTTGATGTTGAAGTGATAAAAAGTAGTTTATGGGAGAATCAAGTTATAAGCGATGAGAGAGTGAGAACTTTTGTACGTAGGTTAAGAGCTAAAACTTCAAAAAGTTTAATTGTAAATATGAAAGGACAAGGTTATCAGATAACTTGATTTATCTCCAAACTATCTTTAAGTCTTGAGATAGCTTGGATGCATCAAAGGAGTTTGTTGCAGAGGATAGGTTTGCAATATTTTTTCCTGTATCTAAAAACTTTTGCAGATAGTAATTTTTTTTATAGCCTCTTTGAACAAGATCATCAATGATGGAGTTAATATCATTCACATTGAGTAAATCATTATGCAAGGTTGTTCTTACCTCAAAATTTATATCACTTGCTATAAGCAACTGAAGTGTTTTTGAAAACTCATCATATTTATTTAAGTGAGTGATTGTGAAAAATTTATCTTTTGGTGCTTTATAATCAAGGGCTATAAAATCTAGTAAGTTACACTCTAATAACTCTTTAATCGCATTATAATTTACCCCATTTGTATCTAGTTTGATTAAAAATCCAAGTTTTTTTATCTCTTGGCAAAATTCTACTAGATTATGAGTTGTAGCTTCACCACCAGATAATACCACTGCTTCGAGTAAACCAACTCTTGTTTTTAAGAAGTCTAAAATATCATTAAAAGAGTAGTGATTGTTTTTTGAAAACACTATCGTCTTGTTATAGCAGTAGTCACATCTCATATTACATCCACTAAACCAAATAATGCATGAGAGATGATTTTGAAAATCGAGATGTGTAAATTTTGTTAAATCGTATATACTCTTAGTGTTGAATAAACTGTTTTCTTTGTTTATGTTCACCAGTTTTTCCTATGTTGAAACTCTCTACAGGTCTGTGATAACCCATAACCCTAGTATATACAATACACTTTTGTCTTTTGTCATTGAACCTACTTAAAAATTCTTCTTTACTCATGACACTTTCTCCTCTTTAAATTCATGTATTAACTCTTCATCGCATTTTGGACAATACTCATGTTCACCAGATAAATATCCATGTTTTGGACAAACTGAAAATAGAGGTGTAATAGTGATGTATGGAAGTCTAAAATTTGAGATTACATTTTTAACTAGCTTTCTGCAAGCCTCCGTTGAACTAACTTTTTCTTTCATATATAAATGCAGTACTGTTCCTCCTGTATACTTTGTTTGTAAATCATCTTGAAGTGTGAGTGCTTCAAAAGGATCATCTGTCAAATCAACTGCAATCTGTGAAGAATTTGTATAGTAGATATTATCATCCATTCCAGCTTGAATAATTTTTTCGCCATATCTTTTTTTATCTTCTTTTGCGAATCTATATGTTGTCCCCTCGGCGGGAGTCGCTTCTAGATTGTAAAGATTGCCACTTTTTTCTTGAAACTCGACCATTTTATCTCTCATATGATTGAGTATTTCAGTTGCGAATTCAATTCCTTTAGTAGAGCTAATATCAAAATCACCATCACTAAAGTTTAGCATCATTTCATTCATCCCATTTACTCCAATGGTAGAAAAATGATTTTTAAATCCTGGTAAATATCTTTGTGTATAAGGAAATAATCCTCTATCGTATAATTCTTGAATGAAAACTCTTTTTTTCTCCAAAGTTGAATAGGAGTGATTCATAAGTTGATCGATTCTAAGAAATAAAGCCTCTTTATTGCCCTTATGTAAAAATCCAAGCCTTGCCATATTTAAAGTGACAACACCGATGCTCCCTGTCATCTCAGCACTACCAAAAAGGCCACCACCTCGTTTAAGTAATTCTCTTAAATCAAGTTGTAGCCTACAACACATACTTCTTACATGTCCTGGCTTATATGCTTCTTCATTAGGAATAAGTTTTCCATTTGAATCCTTTTTATATTGGCTACCTATGAAATTTTGAAAATATGAAGAGCCAATTTTGGCTGTATTTTCAAAAAGTAAATCTGTATTTTCACCATACCAATCGAAATCTTCTGTTATATTTACGGTCGGTATAGGAAATGTAAACGGCTGTCCAGTTTTATCACCTTCTGTCATTACTTCATAATAAGCTTTGTTTATCATGTTCATCTCTTCTTGAAAGTGTTTATAAGTCATACTCTCGAGGGAGGCACCCCTCTTTACTGCTTCGGAAAACAGATGAGTATCTTTAATATCTTTAAAAAGATGATTTTGTTTACACGTTGGTATTTGATCTTTGAGGTCATTTGGTACATTCCAATCGATTGTAATATTAGTAAAAGGTGACTGTC
>JAFLJZ010000259.1 GCA_022712775.1 Sulfurimonas sp. | reverse complement strand
AATAGGAGCTTTTATAGCACGAAGAATAATCTCAGCACCTATCTGTTGGTCACCCTTTAAGTCAAGAGAAACTTTTGCACCAGCACGAATAAATGCAGCTCCGCCACCGATAACGATTCCCTCTTCAACAGCAGCTTTTGTTGCACTTAATGCATCATCAACTCTATCTTTTTTCTCTTTCATTTCAGTCTCAGTTGCAGCACCAACTTTGATTACCGCTACACCACCACTAAGTTTTGCTAAACGCTCTTGAAGTTTTTCTTTGTCATACTCAGAAGTTGTTGCATCTATTTGAACTTTTATCTCAGCAATTCTAGATTTAACAGCTGATTCTTCACCTGCACCATTCACGATTACAGTATTGTCTTTGTCAATAATTACACGAGTAGCTTGACCTAACATCTCAATATTTGCACCCTCAAGAGTATGCCCAGTTTCTTCTGAGACAACAGTACCTGCAGTTAAGATTCCAATGTCTAATAACATTGCTTTTCTTCTATCACCAAAACCTGGAGCTTTAACAGCAGAAATATTTAATACACCACGAAGTTTATTTACAACTAAAGTAGAAAGTGCTTCACCTTCAACATCTTCAGCGATAATAAGAAGTGGACGATTAGTTTTTTGAACCTGTTCTAAAACTGGAAGTAAATCTTTAAGTGAAGAAATTTTACCATCCATTAAAAGAATCCAAGGATTCTCAATTTCAGCAACCATTTTTTCAGCATTTGTAATAAAGTAAGGACTTAAATAACCGCGGTCAAACTGCATACCTTCAACTACATCAAGTTCATCAGAAATACCCTTAGCTTCTTCAACAGTGATAACACCATCTTGCCCTACTCTGTCCATAGCTTCAGCAATCATATCACCGATAGCAGTATCAGAATTTGCAGAGATAGTTGCAACTTGAGCAATATCTTTTTTACCATTCACTGCTTTAGATGCAGCTTTTAAGTTTGCTAAAATCGCTTCACACGCTTTGTCCATTCCACGTTTAACTTCAATAGGGTTTGCTCCAGCAGTAACATTACGAAGACCCTCAGAAAAAATTGCATTTGCTAAAACAGTTGCCGTAGTAGTACCATCTCCTGCTTCATCAGCAGTGTTTGATGCAACCTCTTTAACAAGTTGTGCCCCCATATCTTCTAGTTTATCTTTAAGCTCTATCTCACGAGCGACAGATACACCATCTTTAGTGATTATAGGTGAGCCATAGCTTTTTTGAATCAAAACATTACGACCACGAGGTCCCATTGTAACTTTTACTGCATCTGTTAATTTTTCAACACCACGAGCCAACGCATTTCTTGCGTTATCTGAAAATACTACTTCTTTACTCATTTAAATTATCCTATTATCCCAAAAATATCATCAACTTCTAATACCAAAAATTTATCAGCACCTATTGAAACTTCATTTCCTGCATACTTACCAAAAAGTACAACATTTCCATTTTCTAAAGTTTCTACTTCTTTACTTACTGCAACTACTTCGCCAGTTGATGGTTTTTCTGTTGCGCTATCTGGAATAATAATTCCTGAAGCAGTTTTATTTGCCTCTTCTACTCTTTTAACTAAAACTCTCTTTCCTAAAGGTTGAAAATTCATATTTTTCCTTATACTATTTGTTTATTATGTTTGGAATTCTAGCATAAAGATATTATATAGATTTTAACTACTTGCTCTTTGCACTTATTAGCTCTTTTACTGTTTTTGCAACAATTTGCCCAGATATACCACGAGATAATATTTTACTGATCGCATATTCATCAAATTTTTTACTATTTCCAAGAAAAATAAGCTTTGGAATAACTAAAATATATTTTTTATAATATTTTAAAAATGTCTCAACCTGCATTCTTGAAAGCCTATCTTCAATAATCAGCACTTTTACACTATTTTTCATTGCCCACTTTAATGCTGACTTTTCATCTATAAAAGCTTTTGCTTGAAATGTCTTGTCAATTTTATTTATACATGACTCAAATTCTAATGCATCATTCACATCACTTAAGATAACCATGACATGTTCTCTTTCAATTGAAACAAAATATTCATATAATTTAAATAATATTTTATTGTCACTAGAAGCTTTTGTGACATCTTGTGTGTCTAAATAATATTTCAGATATGTTTTTGTATTAAGCTCTCCACTAACACCAGCCTTATGAAAATGTGCTTTGACCGCTTTTGAACTTTTAGCTTGGTTCCATAATTGTGCATCTAATGTATAAGCTTGCGCACTTAAAATATCTACTATATCTTTTTTATATACTATTGATGACTTAGCAAATAATTCATAAAAATCTTCTTTATACTCTTTTTCAAACTCTATGAGTAACTTCATATCATGCTTATACCTATCATCTAGTTCAGCCATCATATGTACAACATCAACATATGTTCCATTTAAAGACTTTAACTCACCTCCAAGAACATCAAACTCATCTGTGTTGATTTGTTTAGAGAGTTCTTCTTTTTTAATCTTCAAAGCACCACCAAGATGTTTTTCACTACCTTTTAGCTGGTTAATTCTTTGAATAGTTTTTTCAGCACCATCGCGTATTTTTTTATACTCAGCTTGACAGGAGAGAAATACTTCTTCATAAGCTAATGCTGGATATTTTGTTTTGTTTACAAAATCATCATGTACTTTAGCCATAGCTTTTAAATCATCACTTAAGGTTTTTATTTTTGGTGTTATAATATGTAAATCAACTTCACTTAAATTATTAAATGTTGTCCATATAAATCTTCTAATTACAAGATAATCTAAGCGTCCCTCAACTTTTTTATATCTTTCTCGTTTTTGTATATTTTCATTAATAATATCAAAATAATTAGAGACTGCTTTTGGTAAATTCATAGTCACAGTAACACTTTCTTCTCTCTCACCAAGTTCTTCTTGAATTTCTTCATTTGTACCAATCTCATCTATATCATCATCGGCTTTAAAGTGTTCTTCTTTTTCACTATCGTCTTGTGCATCTTCATTATTAGATTCCATGACTTGAGGTTCACTAGCTTTTACTTCATCTGCTGTTGGTTCATCTATTAGTGTTTCTTCTTGTGGCTCAGCTATTTCCTCATCAGTTACTTCTTCAACTTCATCACTGTGCACTTCATCTACTTGTGTTTCAGCTTCATTTAAACTCCCTAGATTCGTTTCTACATAAGACAAAGAAACTATAGAAGACGCTTGAGCATCTTCGTACATAAAACGTACTTCTAAACCTAAAGATGGCATAGTGTCAAAATCATCCCAATCAGCTACATTGAAATTAATCTTTTCTTTTTTAGCTGTCATAATAATGCCGTTTCCATCATTAGCATTAAAAAAGAGAATTTTACCTATTGTTTTCATGGATAAATTTTATCTTCTTATAACTTAATGCAATATATTATTATAGTATTTATTACACTTTAAATATTATCTTCTTAAAATAAAGGTTTTAGGGTTTATAATGACATTTTGTAGTTACATTTATAAATTTTTTTAATATTATTTCAAAAAATTTCATTCAAGTTTAAATTATAAATAAGCTATAAATCTTTCACATTAAAAATATAATTACGCCAATTCTAATATCAAGTGCAATTTTTTGAAGATGTAGGTTAAAGGTTAACTGAGAATAATTACAGTAATCTTTTATCGACTAAAACAAAAGAGATTACATGAAATATCATCAGTTAAACCTAGAGAAACGATATCTAA
>JAFLJZ010000132.1 GCA_022712775.1 Sulfurimonas sp. | reverse complement strand
CTAGCAATAATTAATACTATTCCTAAAAGAGTGTTTTCCATGCCTAGCTCCTTATGTCTTTTGATTATATCATAGAATCATAAACTCCTAATAAAAGTAAACTGGCTATAATTGCAATAATGAATAAGACAATTAAAAAAATAGCTATTGTTAGGCTTTCTGCTTTAGGCGATATTATCAATAGTGCCGTTGTTTTACAGTTCATTCATGCAAACTACCCTGATGCAAAAATAGAATGGATAACAGAAGAAAGCTTTGCTCCACTCTTAAAAATACATCCTCTTCTTCATAAAGTTCATAGTGTAAATATAAAAAAAATAAAAAAAAATAAATCACTTTCTCTCCTTAAACAAACTATTATACAACTCAAATCTCTTGGAAATTTTGATAAAATAATTGATATACAAGGTCTTATTAAATCAGCTGTTGTTGCCCGATTTATAGGAAAAAACACACATGGATTTGATAAAAACTCAACAAGGGAATCACTCGCTTCATTTTTTTATAAAACTACTTCGGTAATTGCCTATGACGAAAACATAGTAAAAAGAAACTGTTTTGTAGTGGCAGATGCCTTAGACTTTAAAGTAAGTGACACCATGTTGTTAAACAAAGAAAAAGTATTTCCTCACTCTGAGTACCAACATCAAAACAATGGTCTTAAAAATATTGCTATTATAATTGGTGCTTCATGGGAATCAAAAAAATATCCAAAAGAAAAAGTATGTGAACTTTGTAATCTCCTCAAAGAGAACTGTTTAATTTTATGGGGTAGCGAAGAAGAAAAAGAAGATGGAGAATGGATTTGTAAAAATTCAAAGTATGCTTCACTCGCACCAAAACTCTCTTTAGTAGAACTTGTATCATACATCGGTTCATGTGATTTACTCATAGGAAATGACACAGGTCCAACACATATTGCTTGGGCTCAAAATATTCCATCAATCACACTTTTTGGACCAACAACGACGAGAATGATTTATGAAACACCACAAAACATAGGGATAAAGTCACCTTCTTCTGTAAATATATTTAAAATAGATAAAAATGATTTCTCCATTAAAGAGATAAAAGTAGAAGAGATTGTAAATAAAGCAAGGGAGCTACTAAATAATGGGTTTTAAACTATTTTTACTTTTAGAAAAATTTCTTATGATTCTTCCATCTTCATGGAGAAAAGCATTTTTTGCCACACTTGCCACGCTTGGTTATTATGGCTCTTCAAGGTACCGTAAAGTATCAGAACAAAACCTAGACTTTACTTTCGACAATAGCATGAGTGAAGATGAAAAAAAAGAGATTACAAAGTATGCTTTTAAAAACTTAGCCTTTAACTTTTTACACGCGATGGAACTTCGTCATATGAGTAAAGAGGACTTAAAGAACAGAATCACGATAGACAATATTGAAGCCGTGCAGAGAGTTCATGCTGAGGGTCGTGCTGTCATTTATGTTACTACACATTACAGCTCTTGGGAACTTGGTGGTGCTTCTATCGGTGCTTTTATAGAACCACTTATAGCAGTTTATAAAAAAATGAAAAATAGAGAATATGAAGAGTGGTTACTGCACGCAAGAGATAGATTTGGTAACATCTCTATGGAGAAAACAAATGTAGTAAAACCACTTGTTAAAAATATCAAAAACGGTTTTGCGTGTGGACTACTAATAGACACAAATATTAATCCTAATGAAGGGGTTATCATTAACTTTATGGGAAAAACACTACGTCAAACCTCAACACCAGCTTTTCTTGCTAGAAAATTTAATGCGGCTATTATTCCTGTGACAATGCGAACAGATGATGAGAACAACTATACGCTTATGCTTTTTGATGAAATTAAAGTAGAAAGAACTGATGATGTGAGCGCAGATATACTCAAAGCTACACAATTACAGGCTGATTGGTTAAGTAAGCTTATACAAAAAGAGCCAAAGTTTTGGTTTTGGCTCCATAGAAGATTTAAGAATGATCATCCTGAGATTTATTCTTAGAATCATCACTTTTACACTCTGCACTTCTTGCTTCAAAGAGCTTTAAAATAGTTAAGAAGAATGCAGTAATTGCAGGTCCGAGAATCATACCCCAAAACCCATAACTAGCAAGTCCTGCGATAATAGAAAAGAAGATAACGAGTTCATTCATCTTCATATCATCATCTTTTAAGATAGCATGGTTAATCCATCTAATAATAAGTGGCTTAATGAAAGTATCTGCTATTATTGAGATAACGACTATCGTATATACGGCGATAAAAATTGCGTTTGAATTATTTCCTACTGCGAATTCGTAAACCATAAACGGTAGCCACATAAGTATACCACCAACAACTGGTATCAAAGAGGCAAAGCCATACATGATTCCAAATAGTACTCCATTATAGCCCATAAAAGAGACTGCTAGACCAAATAAGATACCCTGAAATATAGCT
>JAFLJZ010000131.1 GCA_022712775.1 Sulfurimonas sp. | reverse complement strand
AGGATTTGTTGGAGTAGTCTCTTTTATAGGAATCTCTCTAGGCTCACCATAAACTGCTGCAGTTGAGCTAAATACAAATTTATTGACATTATATTTTAAACACATATTTACAATATTTGTAGTATTAACGGTGTTATTCATATAGTATTTTATAGGATTAAGAACTGATTCACCTACCTGCAAATGAGCAGCAAAATGCATAATAGCATCAAAATTATTTTTTTTGAATATTTCTTCCAATTGTATAAAATTTGATAGATCAAGATTTATAAATTCGAAATTTTTATTAGAGTAGAGTTTTTTCAATACTGAAATACTATCAAAATCACCACCACAAAGATTATCAATAATTATTACTTTATTCTTCAAATTTTCGGATAATTGTTTAACAACATGACTACCAATGTATCCGGCTCCACCAGTTATAAGAATATTCATGAAGTTTCCATAATAAGAATACCATTTACTTCTATTAAATATATCGTAGTTGAGTAATGTTCTTTATAAATACCATTAGTGATTGAGTAGAGTTTCATGCAATTTGCTCCAACATAAATTATATCTTTAATTCTAACTAATTTTCTTTTTTCGTATCAAGATAATATTTTTAAGATTATATATGATTTTCTATTATAGTTTGCTTTTTTATAATTTAATTTTTTTAGTGGCTAGATAAATCCGATAAAAATAAAACAAACCTTAACCGCAATACTCTAATTAAAATAATCTTGCACTAAAATAATCACGATAATGGCAGGCTCGTTTAATATCTGCCTGTCCAGTCTTACCAGTAGGTAATACTTTCTTATCTTTATTTTCATTTAAAAATAATTGATATAAATTGACAGTAAAACTTCTAAAAATAGAGATTGAGAAGGATTCTTTATGAGCTATATGGTCATCCTCCTCAGTAAGTATATCTAAATGGTAATGATATGTTTCTATTCTCCAATGCTGGAGTATTTTTTGATGAAATTGCTACTTAGCCGTTGTTTTAAAGTTTGCCATCAAGTATTGAACTGTTGTTGTAATCTCTCTTGTTATTGAAATAGTTAGTGTTTTAGTAACTTTGATAAGTAAGAGGGGGAATATAATTGAAATTCCCATGATGCATAACTAAGTTATACCAATACCCATTAAAATATAAAAGTAAGAACAGAATTTGCTAGTAATGTATTATGAAAGCAATTCAACTAAAGAATCATGATACAGAAGATGAACTTAAGGTTTTAAGCACCCGTTTTTTTCATTAAGTCTCATTATCAAATAAAAGATACTTTTTCATGCAAGCGCCAAATAAACTAAAAATGGGTAAAGACTTAAACCTATATAGGGAAGCATTTTAGGGATAGGAGACAAAAGAGCAACCGTAAGTTCATGTGAAATTTCTTTATCTATAAAAACCTGTTTTAGAAGAACAATTTTCATAGCAATATCTACTATTTTGATTAAGAAAATACTCAAGGCATATATATTGTAATCACTTACAATCATAAAAATGATTGACAAATAAAATGTTGGGTGCATCACGAAAAAAAGAAAAATATTCTTATGATAATACTGATACATTCGAGCAAGCATACCCATCATTGTCTCAGCTTTTTGCCATCGTAATTCAAACACTTCTAGAATCATAAATACAAGTATATAATTTACTACCGTTTCACTCAATACGTATAACCCTTTTTAAGCTCGTAATTTAATTGCATCAGTTCCTATAGAATGAAAGATTTTTTTACCCTCATTTAGCTGGTTATCAATACCAAAAAGTGAAACATTATGTTTTTGCTTATTTGAATGATGCTTTACTTCAAAACAAACAAGTTTAGATATATCTCTTTTGTAATTTATATAAACTTTAAAGTCTACACTTTTATCAATACAGTCTAAAACTTCTTTTTTGTCTACTTCTTCTATAAAAATATCAACAAAATTTTTGCCAGAGAGTTCTTCAAAGGTATATAAACCACGGTGAAGAATACAATCTAAGCCAATAATAATGCCATTTTCATCAAGAATCATCTCTGTACATTCTTGTTCCATTGTAAATCCTTCTAAATTCTAAATAAGAATTTCTTATCCTAGAAGTATATACGAATATTCTTTAAAAAAATTTAATCTAAATCCTTTGTATGTTATAATATCTATAAATAAAACAAAAGAAGCAAACACAATGAATGATATTACAGACCTTACTTCGATGACAGTTAGAACAGTTCTTTTTTTAGTTATTGCAGGTGTTTTTTACTTTGTTTTAAAAAGTAAGAAAAAAGAAAAATAAATAGCTAATTTTTTTTAGATTTTATTAAAACAAGAACTAAACTTAAAAGTGCACCTAAAAAAACGATTGTATAGCCAGTTGGTAAATCAAAGTAATAAGACACTATGATAGCAACAATACTAAAAAACCATCCAAAATAAAAGCTAAATAATAATTCTCTTTTAACGCTTAAAGAAATTGCAACAAATGCAGGTGCTATAAGAAGTATAAAAACGACAAGCACACCTGCAAGTTGTACAGATGATGTAACCGTTAAAGCTAGCATAGAGAAAAACATTAGTTCTTTATAAATACCACTCATCCTTGGATAAACCTTCCAAAGTACCAAAGCAATACCACTATAAAGAACTGCACTTTTTAAAACATCTTGGGGTGAAGTGAAAAGTATATCGCTTGCAAGTAAGGATTTAAAATGCTCCATTCCTTCAGCTGAGTGAGAAAGAACCATCATAATTCCACTTGCCCCAAGAACATATAATAGTCCTATAAAGGCTTCGAGTTTTATCTTTCTCATTGATGCTATAACGATTAAAAAAGCACTTAAAAGTGCAAAACCTAAGGTAAGTACATAAAGATATTCTTGATGAAAATAACCTAAACTAATCGCAGAGCCAAGCGCTGCAAACTGAGCAATAGCCAAATCTGTAAAGATTATTCCTCTTTTTAATATTCCTACTCCAAACCAAGAGTGCAACATAACAAGTATAATCACTAATATTATTGGAGTTAATAGGATGTCAATCATTTAATAGCATCACTCAAGTAATCAAATAACGATGCTAGATCTTCTACAGAATCTAGTGCTTCAACATCATGTGGCATCAAAATAAGTGGTATACCTGTTTTAGATGAAATATACTTTGCTGTTTTTGTAACATGGTAAACATCATGTAAAATATAAGCGGCTTTTTCTTCTTTTATAAGCCTAATAAGTTCTATAGTATGCTTTGATGATGCTGGAATCCCAGGGAGAGGTTCTATAGTTCCTATTGTTCGAAGTCCATAAGCTTTTACAAAGTATGCTAAAACATCATGGTACTGAATGATTTTTATGCCTTTTTTACTTTGCATTTTCTCTTGCCAAACAACAATCTTTTTTTTCCATTCACTTGCAACTTTATTATAGTTATTTAAATAAAGTTTCGTATTTTGAGAATCTATTGAAGTAAGGTAGTTTTTAATGACATGGGATAAAATCAAAATATTATTTGGATCAAGGTTAAAGTGTGGATTTCCATCAGGGTGAACATCTCCTCCTGCACGACTTACCTCACTTGGAGCATTAATAAGGTTTATATATTGAGAAAGATTTAAAAATGTTTTAGCATTCACATTTGTTTTTGGATTCGCGGCTCTTCTTATAAGCGGTGGTAGCCAACCAATTTCGAGCTGAGAACCATTTATAATCAAACCATCAGCATTTCTAACTTTGGAGATAAGTGAAGGTCTGGGAACTATAAAGTGAGGGTCCCAATTGCCCTTCGCTAAAACAATAGGATTTACTTTCTCCCCTCCTATACTTTTTGTTAATGCACCGATATAAGGATAAGTAACTGCAATATTTAATTGTGCGAAGAGGCTTAGTGGTAATAAAAATAGTAGTAATTTCATAATATCTCCTAAAAAGAATGTGCGCCATGTGCGCCAATAGCAAAAGTTGCCTGCAATATAATTGTATTTATTGTTTGTTTTTTATTGTCTTCATTATAAAGTGCACCATTGCGACTATATTGAAGTCTATATTTTGCAAACTCACTTGTTTTATATTCAAGCATTGCGGAATATTTGTTTAAATCACTTGGAGAAAAAGTATTTGGGTTACTAATATCATTTTTAAAGATAGTATCATACCGCACAGCCGTTTTCCAGTTTTTGTCGATTCCATATTCAAGTTTTGTATAAAGTCCTGCCTGCTTTTTATTTAAATATGCAATGCTATCAAAATTTTTAGAACCTGCAACTGATTCTGTATATTCATATCCATCCATCTCTCGCAAAAGAACTTCACTCTGCCATGATAAATAACTATAAGAATCAAAATAATTTTTTACTAACAAATCAACACCATAAAGCTTACTATCTCCACTAAAGGCATAAGGATCTTCTTCATCTTCTAAATGGTCTATTCTTGCACTTCCACTTGCATAAGAAACACCTCCTAAAATACTAGTGTCTCCAATGTCAAATGATGCTTTTGCATAAGCAATAAACAAGGAAGGGGCAGAAGAACCTTTTGATACAGGATCTTCAATATCACCAAGAGTAGCCGTACCAAATGTATTTTCATTCGTACCTTGCAATACCTCTATACCAAACATTAAATAATTTGAGGTTGGTGCCACCCACTGTGCTTGTAAGCCTATCTCATTTAAACCGTGTCCACTCAAGAAGCTTTCATATACTAATGGCATCTCACTAAAACTCCACGTATGATGGTGCTTAACATTGAGGTAACCAAAGTCTGATAAAAACTTACCCCCTTTAACTATAATCCCATTACCTAAGGCTGTTGTAGTAGCATACAGCTCTTCAACTTCAAATCCATCTCCGCTAAGATGAAAGATTGCATCGAGTGTAAGATATGGATCAACTGCACTTGAGAGTACTAACTCAGCATAATTAAAGTTAAAGCCTTCTTTTGCATTATTTGGTGTTTCCACCTTCCCTCCATCAGTGTGCGTACCAAGTAAGCCATGTACTACGCCTGGAACTCCAAGATGTGCTACTTCATCATCTTTTTTATTTCTACTGACTGCAGAAAAATCCGCTATAAGGGAAATATCAGGCATAAATTTTGATTGTCCAAATGTTTTACTTCTTGGGGTATTTACTTGCGATACCTGAGGTTTTATTTCCTCTTTTTTCGTATTTTTAATTGTAAGAATTTTTACATACTTTTGCTCATCGAGAACATTTCTATTCTCAATTCTCTGTATTGTTGCCTGTAGTTTTTCTATAATTAGTTGCTGTTTATCCATCTGTGCTTTTAATAGATCTAAATCTGTATCTGCTAAAAGTAATGAAGATGCAACTAATGATAAACTGAGTATTTTTTTCATAGTTCTATCCTATTTTAATAATATTTTTGTAAAGTTTTTTATGAGTTAATTAGGATAGAGAGGGAGGTGCGCGGTTTTGATTACTTCTTTGTTTAAAATGTAATTTTATGGCTAGTGTGTTGTATTGTATTTTTTCAAAATGAATAGTTTGAACAATTTCAGGATTTGTAATAGTATCTGCAGGAGTTAAATTATTAACATGGACGATGAGGCATGATTCACCATCATTGTCTTGAATATGTTCCACTTCATGGAGTGCAGTGAAAGTTGTAACAATACTAAAGAGAATGGCTAAAAATATATTTATTTTCATTAACGAAAGCCTAGCATATAATAGATTAAGAACCTCTAAAAAATTCTCGTATTACATCAAAATGTCTATCGACAGCATTAAAACTATGGCTTCCACCCTCTTCTACTACAAGTGTTGCCTTAGGTAGTTTTTTTATAGCTTCTTGATAATCAAGTGTTTCATCACCTTTTTGAAGTAGCACCATAAAGTTTTTTTCATTCAATACATCTACGCGATAAGACTTTAATATCTCAACATGTGGCTCCATCCAAGTATAACTACTTTCATCATGAAAACTTGGTGCATTTCCTAGAATTTTTTCAAGTGTCACATAAGGATGAATCGAAGGATTAATCAAAATCGCTTTGAGATTATACTTATGCGAAAGATATAAAGAATAAAATCCACCCAAAGATGAACCAACAAGATACACATCTTCTTTATACGATTCTATTAATTCTTCAAGCGTTTTTATAGCAAGTTCAGGGATATAAGATAAAGAAGGGGCGATGAAGCCATCTTCTTTAAAGTACTCACGAAATTGTTTAGCCTTATGACCTTCGCCACTACTACCAAATCCGTGAATATAAATAATCATTAATGATTTACCTTACGATTTAAAACTTTTTCAACCGATTCTATTTTTGTTTTAAGTCTATTCTCACAATTGTGACGAATATCAAATTTTAATGAAGAATAAACTCTCTCACAATCCCCTACCTGCTCATATGCAAGCTCAATGATTCTAAGTGCTTCTTTCATACTTGAAGCCTCTATAATTGTTCCCATTGCTGTAAGTTGATATGGAACTCCAGATTTATCGATTGCATCGATAATCTTACTTACTTGCTTTGAAACAGACCCACCCTCTCTTCCATCTGGGGAAGTCGGGAACATACTAAACTCTAATAAAACACTTGTCATAATTACTCTCCATTTATAATATTATATTTTATCAGAGTTGCCATTTACAAAAGTAAATATTTTTTATTTAGCCGTATAAAATTTGTTTCTTTTAGGTAGTGAGATAACACCATCAACTCCCACAAGCTTAATTTTTATTGTTTGTGTACTTCTTGCATTTCTTGCCTTAAAAATTGCAAGATGTAAATGTGGTCCACTTGAATAACCAGTATTTCCAGAGTATGCTATTAAAGTACCTCTTTTTATTTTATCCCCTATCTTTGGAATCACACCGTATTGTCTAAGGTGGTAGTAGGTTGCTAGTGTTGAATCATCATGTTCTATGGTCACATAGTTTCCATATTGAGAGAACTTTTTACCATCTCCACCCTTGTTAGAATTTTCTTTTAGCTTTACTACGATTCCACCTCGAGCAGCATACACTCCAGTTCCAATATCCATTGCAAAATCTATTGCGTACTTGCTATGTCCTTTATGCGTGTATGCACCATCATAGCCTTGGGATACTCTATAAGAACTCCCCGTAGCAAATGGTAATCTGTAAATATACTTCTCATCATGCAGAGCATCTACAGAGCCAATAATCCAGGAATAGCTTAAACTATACGAATACGATTTTACATTGTTTCTTTTATATAACCGAAAATACTCTACTTTTGAATTTCCTTTTAAAGCAACTAC